>JAIRRF010000179.1 GCA_031256115.1 Treponema sp. | reverse complement strand
ATATTGTTTTTCGTTAAGATTGCGGATTTTCGAACACAGTACGGGGGCCCTGGGAGATAAACCGGTTTTTGCGGATACCAGCCAGGACAAAGATTTGGAAATGGTATTGAGCCATATCTGGTATCCGGAATCCTACAAAACCATGATTGACACGGGCCGGCTCGATTTGGATGTCCTGGAAAAGAATTATTCTTTTACTGCGGGAATTTCCAACGGAAGGGCCAGAATCAATTTAGAAAATAGTATTGCGGAGTTTTCTTACCGGAAAATTAACAAGACCGGGGATCGTTCATGGAACTTTGACGGTACGATGCTGAATGTAATACTTCGCTCTGAATCAATTCTGGAAGTTATATGGATTGACGAGAACCAGGAAAAGCAAACCGAAACTTTTGTTACCCTTCCGGAATCGGTGGAGGATGTGGTAAACCAGGAAAAAGAACGGCGCCAGACCAAATTGCAATCACTAATAAATCAAGGGCCTCGTTTTTCCAGTGCAAATTTTGGTTACTTTACCCTTACCGAAGACGGCGGCTTTACCTGGGATGAGATCAATTCACTGCCGGAAAGGGTATTGTCCAATCCTGTAATGGGAACCGGCACAGTGGATCTGGAATACAGATTTTCGAGGGATTTGGCTGAACGATATACCGGAGCCATGGCTTTGCGGGTAAATACGGCAAGCGGAAACCGGACAACCATTATCTTTGCCTATATCCAGGACAGCCAGGGGTTGCGGATGGAATATATACCCTCCAGTATGGTAATGGGCAGGACAATAAACCGCCGTCCGGATTCGCCTTTTATGGTTTACTTCAGCGCCGAACATTAATTTACAGGCTTAATAAAAAGGCTGATGCGGGTTCAATGCAGCAAAATCTCTGCCGCCTATGGGGACAGGGATGTTCTTGATAAAGTAAATATCCTGCTTAAAACCATTCCCCCATCCCGGGCTGCCCTGGCAGGTATAAATGGTTCCGGCAAATCCACCTTAATGCAGATCATTGCCGGCTTAAAAAAACCCGATTCAGGGGAGCTTTCCACCGACCCTGGCTGTCGTATTTCCTACCTTCCTCAATCAGGACTGGCTTTTTCCGGACAGACCCTGCGGCAGGAAACAGAAACCGCCTGGCAAAGTATAAGTTCCTTGCTTGTTTCCATGGGAAAACTGGAAATACAATTGGAATATTCCAAAAAAGATGACAGGGTTGCAAAGGCATTGATGGAAGAACATCAGCGCCTTGCCCAGATCGTGGAGGATTCCGGTTACCACCGACGCGAAGAAACAACGGAACAGGTTCTTGGCGGTTTGGGTTTTTCCAGGCCGGATATGGATAAGCAATGCAGCAGCTTTTCCGGAGGCTGGCAGATGCGGATAGCCCTGGCCAAGGTCCTTTTGGAAAACCCCGACATTATGCTTTTGGACGAGCCGACCAACTACCTGGACATAGAAGCCAGGACCTGGCTTTTGACACATCTTAGGCGCTTTTCCGGCGCTTATCTATTGGTTTCCCATGACCGGTATTTTCTGGATATAACCGTTAACGAAGTATTTGAGATTTTTCAGGGCCGGTTGAAACGTTATGCAGGGAACTACAGTAATTACGAGAAAATCCGGGAAGCGGAACTGGAAATCCTTATGGGGCGTTATAAAAAACAACAGGAAGAAATTGCCAAATCAGAAGCTCTAATCCAGCGTTTCCGTTACAAGGCAAGCAAAGCCGCAATGGTTCAGGAAAGGATTAAGAAACTGGAAAAAATGGAAAGAATAAGTATTCCCGAATCATTAAAAAGAATCACAGTCTCTTTTCCCCCGCCTCCCCATTCGGGCCGCATGGCCTTAACCATCAAAGATATTGAAAAGAGTTATGAAGAAAAACTTATTTTTTCCAACCTTGATTTGACAATAGAAACGGGAGAACGGCTTCTTGTGGCAGGAAAAAACGGAGCAGGCAAAACCACCCTGCTGCGGATCATTGCCGGGATTGACAAAGATTACCAGGGAACTGTCAGCTATGGCTCCGGCGTTGCGGCAGGATACTTTTCCCAGGATTCTCTGTTAAGAGAATCCGATTCTCCTGACGGTGAATCGATACTTTCGTTTATTGAAGATTCCGCTCCGACGGCTCTAATCCCCAAAGTAAGGGATATGCTGGGGGCTTTTTTGTTCCGCGGCGATGATGTTTACAAATCCCTTTCAGTACTTTCCGGAGGCGAGAAAAGCCGTTTAGCCCTGCTCCGGATCCTCCTTAAACCTCTTAACCTCCTGGTTCTGGATGAACCTACCAATCACCTGGACATCCATTCCAAAGACGTGCTGTTGGATGCCCTTTGTAATTTTACCGGAACGATCATTTTTGTGTCCCATGACAGGGCTTTTATGGAGTCCCTGTCCACAAAAACCCTTGAACTCACTGCGCCGTCAGTTAATAACCCTTCCTCTGCCCGGCTATTTTACGGCGGATATGCATACTATTTGGAAAGAATCGGGGAAGAAAATAACAATCACTTACCTGCCTCCGGGTATTCTGCTGCTTTGAATATAAAAAAAGATCAATCTTGTTCAGGAATGAAACGGGAACTGAATAAACAACGTCAGGCCATGCTGCGCCGACTGGAACGGGAAGAAGGACTAATACTTTCAACCCTGGAAAAACTGGAGCAGCAGAAAATCCTGCTCGAAACGGAACTGGCAAAACCTGAAGTTTATTCCAATGGTGATAAGGCTAGGGCTGTAAAAATAGAATTGGATGTAATTACCGGAGAACTGGAGGCAAAAACCGCCGAATGGACAGCCAAGGCGGAAGAACTGGAGAATTTTAAAAAGGAAATGGTATAGGAGCACACATTATATCCGCATCCGTTGTGTATGATGGTATGCCGCAGTCCGGAGAGCCTTTACCGGTTCATCGTTAAGGTAGTCGTCAAAATTCATCATCCGGTCGATAATTCCGGAGACGGCGCCGTTTCCGGCGGCGTCTCCGGGGCCTGCGGCGGGAAGAATTTCCACAATGCGGTTTGCGATGGAGCTGATAAATTCATGATCATGGGAATTAAAAAGCAGCACCCCCGGAAATGCAATGAGCCCTTCATTCAGGGCGGTGATCGCTTCTAAATCCAGATGGTTTGTGGGTTCATCCAGGATCAGTACATTGGCGCCGGACAACATCATTTTTGCCAGCAGGCACCGGACCCGTTCGCCCCCGGAAAGAATATTTACTGGCTTTAGAGCTTCGTCACCGGAAAAAAGCATTCTGCCCAAAAACCCCCTTATATAGGTTTCGTCCTCGTCGGGAGAATATTGCTTAAGCCAATCGGTAATGGAAATGTTCGAATCAAAAAACCCGGAATTTTCTTTGGGAAAATAGGAAAGGCTGGCGGTCTGTCCCCAGACCACCCCTAAAGACGGGGGGGCCGCCGCCGCCATTTCAAAGAGGGCAGTCTTTGCCTGGTGTTCCGCCCCCACAAAAGCAATTTTATCCCCCTTGTTTACGGTAAGGGAAAAATCACAAAGCCCCGATGCAGGATCCAAAACTTTTTCGTAGCGCAGCACGTTGTTGCCGATTTCCCGGTTGGGTTTAAAGCCCACAAAGGGGAATTTGCGGCTGGTTACGGTAAGGTTGTCAAGGTCAAGCTTCTCCAGCACCTTCTTGCGGCTTGTGGCTTGCCGGCTTTTGGCAACATTACTCGCAAAACGCTGGATAAATTCCCGCAATTCTTTGGCTTTTTCTTCGTTCCGTTTTTGCTGATCCCTGGCCTGCTTCTGTAACATTTGGCTCATCTGGTACCAGAAATCATAATTCCCCGAATACTGGGTAATTTTGCCAAAGTCGATATCGCAGATGTGGGTACATACCGCATTTAGAAAATGCCGGTCATGGGAAACAACAATTACCGTGTTGGGGAAATCAATCAAAAAATCTTCCAGCCAGGCGATTGATTCCAGGTCCAGACCGTTGCTTGGTTCGTCCAGCAGCAGGATGTCCGGACTGCCGTACAGGGCCTGGGCCAGTAGTACCCGGACTTTTTTTGATTCGTCCAGTTCCGACATGGATTTTCCGTGATCTTCTTCATCAAGCCCCAGGCCGGACAGGAGCTGGGCCGCCTGGGCTTCCGCTTCCCAGCCTCCCATATCAGCAAAGTCTGCTTCCAATTCGCTGGCCCTCATGCCGTCGGCTTCGCTGAAATCTTCCTTGGCATAGATCGCTTCCCGTTCTTTTTGAACCTGATACAGTTTTGAGTAACCCATGATCACCGTTTCCAGGGCAGGGAAAGTTTCAAAGGCAAAATGATCCTGGCTAAGGACCGCTATCCGTTCCCCTTTGGAAATGGCGATTTCTCCCCTGTCGTGTTCGGTTTCACCGGCCAGAATTTTTAAAAAGGTGGATTTACCCGCTCCGTTGGCGCCGATGATCCCGTAACAGTTGCCGGGGGTAAATTTTAAATTAACGTCCTTAAAGAGGATCCGTTCTCCGAAGGAAAGGCCAAGGCCGGTTACGGTTATCATGGAAAAAGCATACCAAAAAAAGAATGGCAAAACAACAGCTCAATAATTTACATTTTTGGTATTATAATACTAGAATTTCTAATATTACAATACTATTATATTTGGTATTGTAGTACTAAAATAGTAAGGAAAGGTTTATGAAGTATTTTGACCGGGAGCTTGAGCCTTATCTGGAAAAAACCCTAAGGACAAGGCCTTTGGTTTATTTAAAGGGTCCCCGGCAGACCGGCAAATCAACCCTGGCCCGCCAACTTCGGTTCGATGGCGGCATCAACTATGTTAGTTTTGATTCACCAATAGGGTTATTTAGGAACACCCGATTTAACGGATTTTACTGTTATATCGGGTTTTTCGAGCGAAGAACCGATAAACCTGATTTCTGTCTTTTCTTCCCCCGATTTAGCAGTTAAGATTCTTTCCAGAAATCCATTAAGCATTTGACCCATGTCGTCTCTGATTTCCTCCCGGAGTCGGGTTAATTCTTTATTGGGATATTTGTCTTCGATAAACAATTCATAGATTTCGATGTCCAGGGCATTTGCAATCCGTTCTACCAGTTCCAGGGTGGGATAATTGCGGGACATTTCTATCATGCCGATGTGATGTGTGGACACATTGACCTTTTCGGCCAGTTCAGCCTGGGTAAAACCGCATTTACGGCGGTGGTTTCTTAAATTTCTTGTGAAAATGTCCTGAAGCTGTGCCATTTATGTGTCTTTGACATATGATAAGGATATTCTGTCACTTGACAAACTATGAATAACATAGTAAATATTACTAAATACATAGGAATTTCCTTGTTTTTTAAAATAAATGTGGTATATTGTTAACAAGAGTTTTATGGACATAAGTTGCAAAAATAACCCCCCATAAGTACAAGATTTGCCGGGTGTTTTGTCGCTTATAACACCCCATGGGGAATAAAAAATCGCAAGGAGCAGAGTAATGAAGAATGTTGTTTTGAAACGAGCCTGTTTTATCGGGATTGCCGTACTATTTGTGCTGGCAATAGCCGCCTGCAACGCTTTCCTTAACCCGGGAAATCAGGTAAATGAGCCTGTCCACTTTACCGAGGATGGCCGGCCCATGGTTGAATTAACCATAAATACCGGCGCTAACAGCCGGGCCATGACCCAGACCCTGGCCCAAGCTGCTGTGGACTACTACGAAGTGGTTTTTTATGACGGCACCC
>JAIRRF010000134.1 GCA_031256115.1 Treponema sp. | reverse complement strand
CCTTTTGGGGGATTCCTTTGCTGTTTCGGCTTCTATTTTTCCTGCCGATGTGGGAGAACTTGTCTACATATATGATCCTGATAACAGTTCCTCCCGGTTTCCTTCTCCGCTTGGTTCCTGGATGGTATTGGATCATGGCGACAATATCCTGGGCCTTTATTGCCGCTACGAAGACCGGAAAGACACGCCGGTTCCATTTGTAATGGATACTGCAACAGTTCTGGCTGCGACTGGCAAAACCGGCTGGGCGGATCAGGAAGGAATGTATTTTGCCCTTTTTGATCGCAAAGAAAGACGTTGGATCAATCCATCGGTGATTATTTCGGGTAATATTTCCGGAACGGAAGATACTTTTCCTCCGGTTATTCGCCAAGTAGAGCTTCGTACCCCGGCAGGGACAGCCGTTAATCCTGCCATAATTCAACGTATTCCACAGGGGCTTTACACAGTTTATGTTGATGTCTGGGATGCTTTGGAAGCCGGGGGAAGCCCTCTTGCCCCTAACCGGATAAGCTGTTCTGTCAATGGGGTTGAAACAGGGGTAATAAGTTTTGAAACCCTAATATCCAGGGAAGGAACACGTATGGTATATCGCAGCGGCCTTGTTCCGGCTTCCCAGGTCTATGATGAAAAGGGCTACGGCCTTGGGGAGATTCGTCTTGCCCGGGGCCAGGCTACCCTGGTAATAGAAGCCAGGGACATGGCGGATAATGCCCGGTCAGTGACCTATCGTTTAAATATTGAATAACGAAACCTTTAAAAAACCAAACACACAATGAAAATTAAAACCTGGTCTACCCCTGTACGGAAAGAAGAATCTATACTTGTTTCCTGTACACTATGCGGCAATATTTCTTTTCTTCCCCATTTTAACAGCATTGGATTGGAATCGTGTGCCTACGTCCGATGTACCTGCTGCGGTTTAGTTCAAGTAAACCCCCAACCGCTTCCCGAAGCAGTAGCTTCACGTTATGCCGGAGCGGACTACCTTGACTACGAAAAAGCTAATGAAGAAATGTTTCTTAGGCTCCAGGAGCTTGCCTTAAAAGACGCAGGTTTTTATGATCTGGAACGGAGTCTTTTTAAGGAAAAAACCCCTTCGGCATTGGACATAGGCTGTGCCGCCGGAGCCTTACCGGTAATGCTCAAAGACCGAGGCTGGACTGTCCGGGGAGTAGAGATTTCGGAACCCCAGGCGGCATATTGCCGGGAACGGGGCTTGGAAGTAAGTGTTCTTTCCCTGGAAGAAAATCGTTTTCCCTCCCATTGCTTTGACGCCGTTCATGCCTCCCATATAATTGAACATCTGAACAACCCAGATGTCTTTGTCCGGGAGGTATTGCGGATCCTGAAACCGGATGGACGTTTTTATATTACCACCCCGAATATTGCCGGCCTTCAGGCCCGGATATTCGGCAACCGCTGGCGTTCGGTCATCTTTGATCACTTGTACCTCTTCTCGGTGCGGACCCTTTCCATGCTTCTGGTGAGGGCAGGTTTTACTCTGGAAAAGGTTAAAACCTGGGGCGGCCTAGGAGCGGGAATTGCACCCCTCCCGGTAAAAAGAATTTTTGATACCCTGGCAAAACCCCTGGGATTCGGGGATGTTATGATAGTCAGAGCAAAGGTAAAATCCTAATTTACCGCATTTGCATCCGAGTGTTCCTGGGGAAATTGGAGGCGCATACAGGGTAAAAGCGGAGGCGGGTGCCCATGTAAAGTTCATGCCAACGGCATGGATTTTGCATGGGCAGGCCCCGCCAGTTTTTTTTATGTGCGCCTCCTGGATGATTAGGAACACCCGGATGCAAGTGCGGTAAGTTGGTATTACCTAACTTCTGCCATACAATGACAGTAACGATGCAAAACGCCGGGCAAGTTCCGGCGGCGGCAGTTCCCAAAGCCGCCATGACCAGTTTTTATTGTTGCAGGTGGCGGGGGTGTTTATCCTTGCTTCAGCTCCCAGTCCAAGTAAATCCTGAAGCGGAAAAATTGCGTACTTTGCATGGGAAGCAACCACCGAGCGGATCATCGCCCAGGCAATGTCTTTTGGTTCCGGCAGTTTCGCCGGCAAAGCGGAATTACTGTTTATGCAATTTAGGTAGGCCGCCACTGTCATCTTGTCTTTTTTGCCAAGGGCGCTGTACCAACCGGCGGTGGTATTGTTATCATGGGTACCCGTATAGGCGGCCCAGGAATAACTGTAATTATGGGGAAGAAAAAGGTGCCGGGCATCCAGGATACCGTCTTTAATATCTTCAAAACCAAATTGACAGACCTTCATTCCCGGAAAACCCTGGCTGTTTCTGAGCTGTTTTACTTCTTCAGTCATAAAACCCAGGTCTTCGGCCAGGACAGGGAGTTCTCCCAATTTTTCTTTCAATACACGGAAAAAATCTTCACCGGGGCCCTTTTCCCAGGTACCGTGTTCCGCCGTAGGATGATCCGCCGGAACCGCCCAATATGCATCAAAACCCCGGAAATGATCGATACGGAACAGGTCTACCTGAGCAAGAAGACGGCGTATCCGGTCTATCCACCAGGCATAGCCGCCGGCTTTCATTTTTTTCCAGTCATAAACCGGATTACCCCAAAGCTGGCCCGTAGGACTGAAATAATCCGGAGGCACCCCTGAAACAAACGAATATTTTCCATCGGCGCCGGTCCTGAACAGATCAATATGGGTCCAGGAATCGGCGCTATCCGGGGCGGCAAAGATAGGTATATCTCCGATGATCCTGATTCCCCTGCTGTTAGCATAACTCCTTAAATCCTGCCATTGGCATTCAAAGAAGTATTGGAGTATTTTCCATTCCAGTATTTCCTCAGCTTTTTCTTTCCGGATTTTGGTTAGGGCTGCTTTTTCACGTTTTGCCAGGGTTTTATCCCACACCGTATGCCACCGGGCATCGTTATAGTCTTCGCATAAAACCCGAAAGAGGGCATAATCCTCCAGCCAATATGCTTCTTTTTGGCAAAAAGCATTAAAACCTGATTTGTTGATTGATGATTCTCCTCTGCCTAACGCTGTGCCGCCGAAATCCTCTATAAACCGGCGGGCGGCTTTTTTTAAAAGCGGCGGTTTATGCTTTTCCACAAGGCCGTAATTAATTCGGTTCGCTGCGGTCATTGCGGCGGCTTTATTGGCAGCTAAGTTATTTTCTGCCAGATTCTTTCGCAGTTCTGCCAGCTCTGTTTTTTTCAGAAAGCCGTTATTTGCAAGAAGTTCCGGTGATATGATGAGTTCATTCCCTGCAAAAGAAGAACGGGCCGCATAGGGTGAATTACCGTAACCGGTAGGACCCAAGGGGAGGATTTGCCAATGACTTACTCC
>JAIRRF010000072.1 GCA_031256115.1 Treponema sp. | reverse complement strand
TTATTCACCACCGGAAGTTTTTCGATCCGGTGCTTATCGAACTTTTCCCTGGCGCTGGATTCCGAAGCCCCTTCCTGCTCCACTACAATATGTTTGGTCATCACCTTGCTGACCAAAAGGGAATCATCCTTGCAAAAGCGCAGATCCCTGCCGGTAATGATCCCGACCAGTTTCCCCCTTGCGCCCAGAACCGGCGCACCGGAAACGTGGAATCTGGAGAGGTGCATTTTCACATCCCCGACAAGATCCTTTTCCCTCACCGTAACCGGATTCTCGATGATCCAGTTAAGGTAGCGTTTTACATTTCCCACCTGTCTGGTCTGTTCTTCCGGGCTCAGGTTCCGGTGAATCACCCCGGCGCCGCCTTCCAGGGCCAGCGCAATGGCGAGCTTTTCCTCGGTAACTGTGTCCATCGCTGCGGAAATAATGGGCACATGAAGCTGGATATCCCCGCAGAGCCTGGTTGTAATATCACAGTCCCTGGGGAGTACTTCCGAATACCCCGGCATCAAAAGTACATCATCATACGAAAGAGCTTCTTCAAACATAGTTTCCTCCATTATATTCACAAACCAAACAATTCTTCCAGAAACACGGCTACCCCGTCTTCGGCGTTGGAACCAATGTTCATGCCCGCTTTGGCCTTTACGCTTTCTTTCGCGTTTAAAGGCGCAGCGGAAAAACCCGCTGCCTCGAACATGGGGACGTCGTTTTCTTCATCCCCAAAGGCGATAACTTCCTCCGGCCTTAATGACAGGCGTTCCATTACAAAGGCGAGCCCGCGGCCCTTGGAAACGTTTTTGTTCATTACTTCCTGGAAGGTAGCCAAAGTCCGGGCGATGTAGGCGCTTTCTCCGAAATGCCTGTCTAGTTTTACTCTGAGGGAATCCAGAACTTCCGGCTCAGAGAGAAACATGGTTTTAACGCAGCCGTCCACTCCGGGCCGCCTTAGGGTTTCTTTTATATCTCCGAGTTCCGCGAGGAGCCCGGTGTGTTTGTGGTACATTTCCCTTTCGGGCCCGTCCTTTTCCGCCATAAGGACAATCCTGGGGTCTGCGTCATTGCCGGGGAAATACACCTGATAGTAGATTCCGGTTTCCCTGGAAAGGTCCACGCAGAACTCCACCGCTTCTTTATCCAGCAGGGTAGCCGTAAGTATTTTCCTTTCCGGCATATCCATTACTACAGCGCCGTTAAAATAGATCATGGGCCCTTCCGCATCCAGGGATACCCTGAAAAGTTCCGCCGCGTCTATGGCCCGACCCGTGGCGATAATGATTTTAAGCCCTCTCTGCCGGCATGCGTGTATTGCCTTTAATGTCCGCCCGCTCAAAACCGCTCCGGGAGCGAGCAGAGTGCCGTCCAAATCCAGGGCCAGGGCCTTTATTCTGTTGGGATCGATTGTACTATCTATCGAGATTGACATAGGAATAATATAGAATAAAAATAAAGATAATGACAGATGTTCCCTCGCTGTTTCTGGTTTTTACAGCAGGACTTTTATCCTTCCTTTCTCCCTGTGTACTACCGGTTATTCCCTCGTATTTCAGTATCCTGGGCGGAATGGGTTTGGCCAGGAAAACAAATACTTTCTCTTTAGAAAGTAAATTAAACGGAAAAAGCTTTCTAAACAGAAAGTCTTTAAATGAAGGGAATTCCACCAGGCTTGTCAGGGCGGCAGTTGGTTTTGTGCTGGGTTTCAGCGCGGTATTCATCACCCTTGGAATATTGGTCTCCGCAACCTTTTCCCTTATGGGAGGAATATCACGATACATCAACTGGGCCGCGGGCATCATCGTAATCGTGCTGGGCCTGAACGTGATTTTTGATTTTCTCTCTGTGTTAAATTACGAAAAACGCCCGCTGCTTGGCAAATTTATATTCTTAAAAAAGTCTCCATCGTTTTTCGCCCAGGGCGCGCCTGCCGCGTTCTTCGCCGGCGCAGCCTTTGGCGCGGGCTGGACACCCTGCATAGGCCCGGTCCTGACCGCCATTCTGTTGATGGCGGGACAAAGCGGACACACCGCAAGGGCTGTTTTTTACCTGGCCCTGTACTCCGCCGGGCTGGCCCTGCCTTTCCTCCTGGCTGCCGTTTTTTTCGACTTTTTTATTAAACATTCAGGACGGCTCCGTTCCTGCCTGCCCCTCATCAGGCGCGTCAGCGGCATCCTGTTAATTGTCATCGGCATCATGATCCTTACCGGCCGCTATTCAGCCCTGAACATGCTGATACAAAAATGGATTTTCAGTTATATTGATTGGGCAGAGGCAAAGGCTCTTCCGTTCAGGCTCTTTGCCGGCTTCCTGGCCTGGCTGCAAAAATTTTAACCGGGGCTTTTATGAAAATATTGAGAACTGCATTTTTAGTTACTCTGCTCATTTTGGGTTCCTGTACGGCCAAAGTCCAGGACGCAGCCCCGGACATGACAAAAGTTTTTGCCGAGGCGGGAATACCCTTGTTAAGACAGAAGGTTTCTCCCAGAAATTTTACCTTGCCCGTGCTCTATTCCACAGGGACAAAGGCAGAGGACTTCAGCTTAAGCGATCTTAAGGGAAAGGTAGTGTTCCTCAATTTCTGGGCTACATGGTGCGGCCCCTGCCGGACTGAAATGCCTTCAATGGAATCCCTCTATAACAAGTACAAGGACAAGGGGCTGGAAATTCTTGCGGTAAACTGCCGGGAAACTGAACCGGAAGTTATTGCTTTTATGAGGAACAACAATCTCTCGTTCCCGGCCGCGCTGGATATTGACGGAAGGGTGAGTACTTCTTACGGAATCCAGGCAATTCCCACCACCTTTCTCGTTGACCGCGAAGGCAGTATCATCCTCAGGCTGGTCGGAAGCATTGACTGGGATGCCCCGAAGATCCATACGGCGCTGGAAAACCTGTTAAATTAACCGGTTCCGGCAATTGACCGGGCATTTTGGGATAATTTGTAATAGGAGTTTAGATTATCCCAAATGG
>JAIRRF010000019.1 GCA_031256115.1 Treponema sp. | reverse complement strand
CGAATAATTGCGGGCTTTGAAAGCCCGGACCATGGAGAAGTTACCTTCGATGGAATCGATGTTCTGGGTCTTCCGCCTAACCAGCGCCAGGCTAATACGGTCTTTCAGAACTATGCTCTTTTTCCCCATTTAACAGTCTTTGAGAATGTAGCATTTTCTCTCCAGCTAAGAAAAAAGTCTAAAAACCAAATTGACTCCCAGGTCAAGCATTACCTGAAACTGGTCCAACTGGAAGCCCATGCCCATAAAAAGCCAAACCAGCTTTCCGGGGGCCAGAAACAGCGTGTTGCCATTGCCAGGGCGCTGATCAATGAACCACGGGTACTTTTATTGGACGAACCCCTTTCCGCTCTGGATGCAAAACTCCGTCAGCATATGTTAATTGAGCTGGATGAAATCCACGACAAGATAGGTATTACCTTTATCTATGTGACCCACGACCAGCAGGAAGCCCTGTCGGTATCGGACCATATCGCCGTAATGAATCAGGGGAATGTTTTACAAGTCGGGACTCCCCATGACATTTATGAAAGCCCGGCCTCCAGCTTTGTAGCCCGTTTTATCGGGGAAACTAACCTCTTCGACGGCCAGGTATTGAACGTGGAAGAATTGTCCAGGCCGGAAACGGAATACATGACGGAATTGGATATAACAGAACTGGGCCGGGTTAAGGTAACCACTGTAGACCATGTTAAACCCGGACAGAAAGTCAGTTTTACTGTCCGCCCCGAAAAGATCATGATTAGCACAGAAAAACCCATAAGCGAACGTGAGGATATAAACCATTACCAGGGCATTGTGGACGAACCGATTTATTCCGGTTTCCAAACCAAGTTTTATGTTAAGGTAAACGATTCAACCCTGATCAGGGTGATTAAGCAGCATTCCAATTATTCCGACGAAGGTCCCAGCATTGTATGGAAGGATTCAGTATACCTTTCCTGGAGCGCCGATGACGGCTATATTTTGGGAGTCAGGGATTGAACATAAAAAGGAAGCGTAATTACGGTTTTATCTATTCCCTCCCTATGGCGGCATGGTTTACTATTTTTTTCCTTGCTCCCCTTTTTATTATTGTGGTATACAGCTTTCTAAAAAAGGGTCTATACGGCGGTGTTCTGCCGGAATTTTCCCTGGCGGCCTATAAAAGCCTATCCAACCCAAACTTCCTGATCATCACCTTTAGAACCCTGATTACTTCGGGAATCGCTACGCTAATCACCTTTATTATTGCCCTGCCCTGCGGGTACTTCATGGCCCGCAGTAAATATCAGACCTTTTTGCTTCTTCTTATTATTGTTCCTTTTTGGACAAATTTTCTAATCAGGGTTTTTGCCTGGATGAACATACTGGGCAATAATGGTTTTCTTAACGATCTTTTATTACGGGCAGGCTTTATTAATGATTATATCCCATTCCTTTACAACCAAAGAGCAGTGATCCTGGTACTGGTGTATATGTACCTGCCGTATGCCATATTGCCCCTCTTTTCCACCATCGATAAATTTGATTTTTCCCTGCTGGAAGCAGCCAGAGACCTGGGGGCAACCAAGCTTGGGGCAATAAACAAAGTACTGCTGCCAAACATTAAAAGCGGTGTTTATACGGCGATTCTTTTTACCTTCATACCAATCTTCGGGGCCTATGCCGTTCCCCTTCTGGTTGGCGGCCAGGATTCCTATATGCTGGGAAATGTAATTGCCGATCAGCTTACCAAGGCTAGGAACTGGCCTCTCTCCTCCGCCTTTTCTCTGGTGCTCACTGTGATTACAACCTTTGGGGTGATAGCAATGATGTACATCCAGCGGAGGGAAGTAAAGAGCAAGGCTGATTTGTCAGGAATTAATGGAGGGTACTCCCCATGAGCATCAAAAGTGTATTCCTTAATGCAGTTACTTCCATTAAATCATCTCCGCCGGGAGAAGCTGCCCGCCATGCCCGGCGTGCCGCCCAAAAAGCCGCCCAGAGAACAGGTTTCTGGAATTACCTCAAATATTTTTCTTTTTCCCAGACAGTATTCTTTGCGGTTATCGTTTTTTTGTTTCTTCCTTTATTTGTTCTTGTTCTTTATTCATTTAATGCTTCCAAAGGAATGGCCTGGACAGGTTTTTCCCTGGTTTGGTACGAACAGCTTTTCTTCCGGTCCAGGGATCTTTGGCGGGCATTCTGGAACAGTATTTTTATTGCTCTAACATCGGCAACCAGCGCAACAATTATCGGCACCCTGGGAGCCATAGGGGTTAACTGGTACCGCTTTAAACTTCGCAGCTATGTACAGACCATTTCTTTCCTGCCCATGATCCTGCCGGAGATCATCATCGGAGTATCCCTTTCCGTTTTTTTTGCGGGGATAAAATTACAGCTTGGGCTTGCTACAATCCTTATCGCGCACATCAGCTTTAACCTTCCTTTTGTTTTTCTTATGGTCATGGCCCGGCTGGATGAGTTTGATTTTTCAATTATCGAAGCAGCCAGGGATTTGGGAGCTTCCGAAATTCAAACCCTCATAAAGGTAACGCTTCCTGTCTGCATGCCCGGCATCGTATCCGGTTTCTTAACCGCCGTAACCATCTCGCTGGAAGATTTTGTAATTACCTATTTTGTTACCGGCCCTGGGGCATCTACCCTGCCAATATACATTTATTCATCCATTCGTTTCGGCGTTTCTCCGGTAATCAATGCACTATCGGTGGTAATGATCCTGGGTACAGTGCTATTAACATTTTTGCTTAGAAACTTCCTGAAATATTTTGCCGCAAAATAATTGATAAAAGGAGTAAACATGAAAAAACCAAAAAAAATACCTGTATCGGCGGCCGCCGTCATAAGCCTATTAGGCGGCCTAATAGGCGGCCTTTCCGGCTGTTCAGGAAAATCCGGCAAATTGTATATCTACAATTGGACCTATTATACTCCTCCTACTGTGATAGAAAAATTTGAAAAGGAATATGGCGTTACGGTAATTTACGACGAATTTGCATCCAACGAAGAAATGTTCGCCAAGCTTCAGGCCGGCGGGGGAGGCTACGACATTGTCTTTCCTTCTGAGGATTATGTGGCGATCATGATCAGTCAGGGCATGCTGGAAAAGATTGACAAATCCAAACTATCCAATCTGGGAAATATAGATACAAAGATATTGCAGAAAATAAATTATGATCCCCATATGGAATATTCTGTACCCTATTTCTGGGGCGCTGCGGGAATAGTCGTTAATACCGCCAGGGTTCCCGACTTTGAAAAAAACTGGTCCATATTCGAGCGGAATGATCTTAAAGGCCGCATGACCATGCTGGATGATATGCGGGAAGTGCTGGGAGCTGCCCTGGCCTATTTGGATTATTCGGTAAATTCAAAAAAACCCGGAGAAATTGCCAGAGCCCGGGATTTAATTATAAATTCATGGAAACCAAATATTGTTAAATTCGACGCCGAAGCTTTTGGCAAGGGTT
>JAIRRF010000299.1 GCA_031256115.1 Treponema sp. | reverse complement strand
TTTGGATGGGGCCATAGTTGATGCTATTCCCATTAAAAAAGCCCAGGCTGAAGGCTTCGAACGGAGCGTTGTAATACTGACTCAGCCTGCGGGGTTCCGTAAACAGGAGGAGTTTCAACCCCCGCCGAAACTTTTTTACAGGAAATATCCCCGGCTTATCGCAGCCTTGGGCCGCCGGGTATCAGCCTATAACGCAACCATGGAATTTATAGAGGAGGAGGAACGGCAGGGCCGCTCACTGGTCTTGAGGCCCCCGGTGAATCATAAAGTAAGCCGGATGGAAAAAAGTGTGGAAAAACTCGTCCGCCTCTATGAATCGGGTCTTTCCGACGGGAAAAAAGTTTTAACGCAAATTAAAGTTTTTCAGCCAGATTAACATACAATTTTACTTCCCCAAGTTTAAGCCCCAGGCGTTTTGCTATAAGATCCGGAGAAAAACCGGCTTTATATAGTTCTGCTATCCTGTCTCTTATTGGGGGAGGTTTAATATTCAGGGGGTTTTTAGACAGAGTAATTGTCGGCATAACTGCCGGTTCAGTCAAATCCGCCGGCTCTGATAAAGGTGAAGGCGGGGAAACCGGCTTATGCCGGGGCCGTTTTGTTTGTACCCTATATGCCTTTTCCGCAGTTTTAACATCAACACTGTGTAATTTATTATTTTCCTGCAAATCAGGATAGTCCTGAATCTTTTGGCCTTTTACTTCCGGCTTAACCGGTGCTTTTATTATGGACAAAGTTTTTATTTCCTGTTCCCGCTTTTCCAGTTCCCGGTTGTAAACAGCGATACGCCGTTCTGCTTCGGTACAAATTTCCCGCAGAGAACGAATTTTTTCTTCCAACAATTGAAGGTTCTGTTCGGTTTTTTCGTCAATAATGGCGGCCAGCTGCTGAACCTCTTCCTGAAGCATAGCAAGAATATGATCAGGGCTGGTCCTGCGGCGGATAAAGGAAATAAAGTATAAAAAGGAAAATACCCATAAAAGTACAGCCAGGGCCAGACCAATAAAAAAACTATTCATACACCGCCGTTTACACACGCCGCTCCTGGCGGCGGATTTAAAAAGAAAGATCTATATTTTTCCCCAAATTGGGATCACGAATTATAGTATCTTTTTCATTAATTCCGTTTTCACCGGCCTCTTCAATTCCCTTATCCTGCCGGTCTCCCCGCCCTGATCGCCCGCTGTTTTTATCATTTATTTCTTCGGTCCCTTCTCCCATATCCTGAGCTTCATTCACCGATTTGATTCGTTCATCAGTTTGTTGTTGGTGTTTTGCCTGTTGAATGGATTGAAGCAATGCCGCCCCTTCACGCTGGGCTGCTTCCTGCTTTCCAACCTTATCCATTTGAGTAAAGAGAGTTTGAAGATCAAGCGGAGATAAGGCCATCGGGTCCCTTCTTGGATTCTTCATCGGGTTCTTCGTATTTGGTAACCCGGATAATTCCGTCTTCCACAACAAAAGTAACCGCGCGGTATTCATTTCGAACATCCTCTCTGACATCCCGAATAATCACCTTTACACCGGGATAAACCTTGGAGGATGCAGAAACTTTGCCGCGGACTTTGCGGGAATTAAGAAGATTTTGGGTTTGTTTGATTTCATCCTTGATATTCTGAAGATCTCCGGCTAATTCTTTCTGTCTGTTCATAAGATCATTCAGATATGCTTCCTTGTCATCGGGAAGAGTTTTCCGTTGTTTTTTTATATTTAATAGGGTTCTGATATTAAGTTGTATTTCTTCCATTTGTTTATCAGATTCTTCTTTTTTGGCAATAAAATCTTCAAGGTGTTCTTTGCTTTTTGGATCAAATCCTACTTCACAGATGGTCTCTGTACCGCTGGTGGGGCTTCCAATACTTTTGGCGTTGATCTCTTCAGATGCCCGCAAATGACCCCCTACAATGGCAGCTCTTTTACCCAGACATATAATGCGCTTATCTGCTTCTATTTGGGAATTGATGATCCCGTCGGAAACCATTACCATATTTCCCGCATCTATCCGGCTGTTTTCAATAAATCTGGCCCAAAGGGACCGGCCGGCCCGGATTGTCCCATCGTTGCATCCGGTAATACCCTGGAAAACAATAATGTCTCCCTCGGCATCCAATTCTGCTTTTTCCACTGTGCCATGGACCTCAATATTGCCGGATGCCTTAACTGAATACCCCTCAAGCACACTGCCGTGAACAACCACCGTACCCAGGAAAATAATATTTCCGGTTTTGATGTTTACATCTCCCTTGATCAAATGAACCGGCTCTACGTTTATCTTGCCGGCCGAAAGGATAACCTGACCGCTCATGTCGGCAACAATCGTAATACCATCATCTGCTTCATGGACATTTTTTCCCACGGGAAGTACGATATCTTTGCCGTTTTTGGCAGGAATCATTTTGTCGGTAACGGTACGGCCGGTGGTTCCCTTTTCTGCGGCAATTTTAACCGCCAGGGGATGGCCTTCTACCACATTTTGAATTATATTAAGGTCCTTAAAATCCACCTGGCCGTGGCTGCCTTCGCGAAAGCGTACCTTGGTTTGATCTGTTTCAAAGTTAAACTGCATATAGGCGTCTCTGCCATCGGCCGGCCGGATTCCCGCTGCGACCTGAACCGGCTCCTTGTAAGTGGGTTTGTCGGCAAACGCAGTAAGAGCTTCTTCATCAATTCCAAAAAACACTTTATTAGCCCGTAAAAGAGCTGTATAGGCATCAAAAGAAATATCACGGCCGCCCATTCCAGGCGGGTTTACGGTAATAGTCGCCTTCATTTCATCGGCGGTTATGTCCACCGTTGCTATGGCATCGTTAACAAGGTTATGCTGGAAATTACCGATTTTCACATACATTCCCGCTTCTTCTTCGATGATCTTCTTAACCAGATCCATGTCGCAATCAGTAACAACCCGGTCGTTTATTAACTGTGTAACCGTATAAATATGAACTTTGCTGCCCCCTGCTACGGGAGGAATTACTTTAAGGTAAGCCCCATCGTAAAGAAGATGCAGATAGGCTTCACCGTCTCTGATCAACGCCGCTTTGGCAGCTTCCCCGGCGGCTTCAGCGGCAACTTCCTTTTCTTCCTGAATAGTAGCAGCGGTAACCCGTTCGTAGGCTTTAATTCTCCAGTTTTTTTTGCCGGTACCCAAAAAACCGGCAAAACCCTTTACATCAATTTCGTATTCAATATTACGAACCGGCAAGCTAAGCAAAGTGGAAGCTTCCGCCACTGCTTCTTCCAGGGTAGCCCCTTCGGCTTCAATAATACGTATAGTCCTGTCCCGCTCCAGCCGTTCTTTCATTGCATATTGAAGCTGGACAAAATCAACCATAATAATTAAAGCCCCCCGGAATTCACATTATGCCTTTTCGCATATTTGTCAGCCTGGATCTAAGACGTAAAATTGCTTTGGTATGAAGCTGGGAAACCCTGGATTCGGTTACTTCCAGAACCTGGCCAATTTCTTTAAGGGTTAAATCTTCGTAATAATAAAGGACAAGAATCTTTTTTTCTTTTTCCGGAAGATCGTTTATTGCATCAACTATCACCCTGCGAATTTCCTCTTTTTCGACAATTACATCCGGGTTAAGGCTTGCAGGGGATTCAATTCCATCTCCAATAGATACCTTATCGTTTTCATCGCCTGTAAACCACATATCGCTTAATGAAAGAATAGAAGTACAGGAGATCCGCTGCATAACTTTTTGGTATTCAATCTCATCTATACCCATGGATTTGGCTATTTCCTGATCTGTTGCTGTCCTTCCCAATTGTGCTTCCAGGGTACTAATAGCTTCTTCTACTTCTCTGGTCTTTTGCCGCACAGAGCGAGGAACCCAATCAATGGAACGAAGCTCGTCAAAAATTGCCCCCCTTATCCGGGTTACAGCATAGGTTTTAAATTTAACATTCTTTTCCGGATCAAACTTGTCGATGGCATCCAATAGACCAAAAACTCCAAATCCGACAAGGTCATCGAATTCTACATTGTGGGGCATTCCTACCGCTACCTTACCGGCCACATACTTAACCAGAGGAGCATATTGTTTGATAAAAGTCTCGCGAATTCGGGGATCTCTTATTTTCCGGTATTGTATCCAGAGTTCTTCTTCTGTTTTATCTTCCATATCAGGATCATGGGATTTTCCCGAACCTAAAAAAGTTATACCCATAGGCTATCCTTTATCGTCCCTTTTTATTAATGTCTGTACTCCCTGGGCTAATTCCTTCGGGTCAAAATTCCCAAGCATATCCGGTTTTTCGGAAGAATAAGCCGGCTGTCTGGGTTTATCAATAAAAGTAGTACCGGAATTAATCTCATCTCTTGAATTTTCATTCTCATTCTCCGAAAAATTCTCCGAAATACCTTCCATGTCGGGAAGGACCTCATCGCTTCTCCCCAATACTTCCGGTTCTACATTAGAAATAAAAGCTGTTGCCGGACTATTTTGGGTTTTGCCCGCAGAGTCCTCTCCTTCAGTATAATCTGCAACTTCATCCTGATCCAGTGGCATGGATTTAACCTTTGCCGAATGAGAAGGCCTTCCGTCAATATCATCCACAATTTCAGAATTATCTCTGGGAAAAGCTCCTATAATAGGAGTATCCTCTACATTGATATCTACCCGGGAACCAGAGGTAAAAATCCCCAGATCATCCTCTGATCTGGTGAGCAATTCCGGAATATATTGGGAAACAAGCCAAAAAACAAGGCCGGAAAGGGCAAAAAAAACAACAGCAAAAACAAGAGCCCGGACAAGGAGCATAAAAAAACCTATACCTGAAACAAGACCGATTAGAAGAGAGAAAATAAAAGCTGCTCCGGCGGCTATACCGCTTATTTTAAAATTGAACACATTTACCCCTTAAACATCCGTTTAAGCAAATTCCCAAAACCTCCATTTTCCCTGACTTCGATTTTATCCATTCTTCCGACAATATGCTGAACGCATTGGGAAGCTTTACTCTTGGGCTCCACAACCATAAAAGGCCGCTGTTTAAGTACCGCATGAGGTACCGCATTATCATCATAGATAAACCCCAGATACTCCAGCTTCAAATTAAGGAACTGGCTGGTAATATTAATCATCCGGTCGGCGATTTTTGCCGCTTCCGCTGCGTTCTTAACCCTGTTAACCACAAGTTTTAGTCCCATGTTTAAGTTGTTAATTTCGGTAGCAATAATCTTGATCATGCCATAGGCATCGGTAATTGCCGTCGGCTCCGGAGTAGTAATAATAATTGAATCATCCGCCGCAGCAACAAAATCAAGAACATTACTTGAAACTCCTGCGGCGGTATCGATAATTACAATGTCTGCGGAAGAAAGAGTATTAAGCTCATCTATAAAAAATTGCCGTTCCGCTTCTGTAAGGTTGGCGATCTTGGAAAATCCCGAAGCGCCAGCCACAATAGAAATACCATATTCGGTCTCCACAATAATTTCTTTCATGGTTTTTTGCTTGCGGATCACATGATAAAGGTTAAATTTCGGGATCATGTTAAGCATCACATTAACATTGGCAAGTCCCAGGTCGGCATCCATAACTATAACTTTTCGTCCTGTCCGGGCATATGCCAAAGCCAGATTTACCGATACATTGGTTTTACCTACCCCGCCCTTGCCGGAAGTAATGGTGATTACACGGGTTTTTTTTACTTCTTCTGCTTTGGAAGATTTTTCATAGGAGTTATTTTTTTTTCTCATCACTTCCCGAAGTTTTTCTGCCTGATCTTCCACATTACGCTCCTCGAAAATGATCTACTAACGCATGTCTGTCTATAATAAAACCGTCAAGATTAACCAGCAAGTGGATTACCGCGGCCCGTTCTATGTCCCAGGGGACAGTTTGACCTTTAGTTAAAAAAGAAATGTTTTTTCGTTCTTCCGCCAGGATGCTAATCACATTCCCAATCCGGCCTGTTTCATCCATTTTGGTAATTACAACCGACTTATATTTAAAGGGCTCAAATTGTTTCAGGATCTCCCGCAGATCGCCGCTTTTTGTTGATGCCTGAACACAAAGATGCACTTCCGCTTTTGTTGGAATGGCATCCAGCATGGCTTTCATTTCTCCAAGTTCCGTGTAATTCCGGGGACTTTTACCGATGGTATCAATTAAAATAAAATCCACATCCTGCCGGTACAGATTCAAAAGCTGTTTAAGGCTGTCATAACTGTCCGCAGAGTTAACCGGTACTTCCATAATTTCTCCGTATTTTTCTATTTGTTTTTCTGCTCCAATTCGGTAACAGTCAAGTGTAATAAGCCTGACCTGCTTTTGCCAAATCCCCTGGTTTCGATCCAATTCTCCGTAGAGGGCTGCCAGTTTTACCAAGGTAGTCGTTTTTCCTACTCCTGTCGGACCTACCAGAACAATTATTCTGGGTTTCTTTTTTCCATGCGGCCCTTCGGCCCGCGGGTGCAAGGAAGTTGATTTACGTTCGCCGCTGGAAGCGGCGTGTACATGACTAACCGGTTCTGGTTCTTTATAAATTAAAATTTGTTCTCCTATCCACCGGACAATCCTTTTCTGCACTTCTTCATAATCATCAAGTTCATGAAGAGGGAATTCCTTCCGTACCTTTTCAAGGATCGTTTTAACAAAAGAGGGCGTGAATTCGTTTAACAATAAATCCTCTTCCAGCTTTTGGAGAGCAGGATGTAATTCCTGTATTTGACCTCTGTCAATCCAGGAACTTTGGATTGTAGCATCTACCTTCTCATTTAAATTACGAAGGGTTCCGTTTAAAGCAGCAATTTCTTTTAATACTGTTTGAATTGCAACATCCGGCACCGTCTTGCCTGCAGCAGCCAGTACCTGCCGTTTGGCAGTTTCCAAATCAACCGGCACCGGCTGCCGATCAAGGAAAGGAGCCGGCAGACGATCCGCCGGTAGGGACAGAGCCAGTCCGTAGGTTCCGGTCATTTCTACTTCTTCATGGCTTCCCAGGCCAAAAATGCCTCCTTTCCGTACAGTTTTTTCTATTAACACCCTGGCATCTTTCCCGTATTTTGTGTTTATCTTTTTCAGGCAATCACCATGTGTCTTTGCCTGTTCGGTAAAGTAGGGCATTATATTACTTAACCTCGCTTTCTATTTTAATTTCCCCGACCGCTTCTACGGTAATCTCGTTGACAATTTCCGGTACCGAAAGAACTGCCAATTCGGGCAGTTCCCTGGATGTAGAATTTTTAACCAAAAACCGGGCTGCCTCGGAACAGAGAAGCACCGGAAGCCAGCCCTGTTCATGCACTGCCGCAACAGCCCTGGACAATGCCTTGATCCAGCCGCTTTGCAACGGCGGATCCAGGGCAGAAATAATCCCCGAAGCAGTTTCCACCTTGCTGTCGACAATCTTCTGCTCCAAAACCGGCTCTATGGTCAGCACCCGCAGGATTTTTTCAGTATCCGCATATTGAAGACAAAGCTGCCGGGCCAGGGCTTGCCGGGCTTTTTCCGTCAGGAATTGTGCATCCTTGGTGGCAGGTCCATAATCCGCCAGGGCTTCCAGAATTGCTGTCATATTCCGGATGGAAACATGTTCTTTTAAAAGATTTTGAATGACCTTTTGGATTTGTCCCAAGGTCAGACTCTTTAGAGCTTCGTCTACTACTGCCGGATAATCCTTTTTTAGGGCATCCAGGATTCCCTGGGTTTCCTGCCGACCAAGAATCTCCGCCGCATGGTGTTTAATTATTTCCGTTAAATGGGTAGCAATAATTGACGGCGGATCCACCACTGTATAGCCTGCCCTTTCAGCTTCATCCCTTTTATCGGCGGTAACCCAAAGAGCGGGCAGGCCAAAAGCCGGATCCCTTGTTTTTTCACCGGGAAGTTCATCCTTTACTGTCCCGGGATTGATACAGAGGAAGTACTCCATCCGGATTTTTCCCCGACCTACATCGACCCCTTTTATCTTTAAACAATATTCACTGGGTTCCAGCCGCATATTATCGATAATTCTGATCCTGGGGATTACCAGCCCCAAATCCAGGGCTGATTCTCGGCGTACCCGCTGTACCCGTTCCAACAGTTCGGCCCCTTTATCCCGGTCTACCAGAGGGATAAGGCCGTAACCAAGTTCCAGAGACAGGGGATCCAAAGGCACCACCGGGGACATTTCCACCGCATCGTCTCTGGGTTTTGCTGTCTCGGCGGCTTTGCCCAGGGTCGTTTCAAAAGCCAGCTTCTTTTTTCGGGAAAGCCGGAAGGCAGTTATCCCCAAAAGGAAAGCCAAAGGAATAAGCACATACCAGGGAAAACCCGGAATAAGAGAAAAAACCAAAAGTACCACTGCGCCAATACCGTAGATCCGGGCATCCCGGGAAAATTCTCTGGTAACATCCTCTCCAAAAGTTCCGTCCGACACTGACCGGGTAACAATAATACCCGTGGCAGTGGAAACCAGAAGGGCCGGAAATTGGGAAAGAAGGCCGTCACCGATGGAAAATGAAATATAGGTTCCCATCGCAGTGCCGATTGTTTCGCCGTGAAGAACCGTACCGATAATAATTCCGCCTATTATATTAACCACAGTGATAAGGATCCCCACTTTAACATTGCCGGAAATAAATTTACTGGAACCGTCCATGGCGCCGTAAAAATCAACTTCCCGTTGGAGATCATTCTTTCTGGCAATCAATACATCTTCGGGAATTGCTCCGGAATTGTACTCCGCCTCAAGGGCCATTTGTTTTCCCGGCAGTGCGTCCAGGGTAAACCGGGCGGCCACTTCTGCAATACGGGTAGCCCCCTTGGTGATAACCACCGCCTGAACCGCAATGATAACTATAAAAATCACAAAACCGACAACCAAACCGTCGGTCCCGCCGGAACCTACCACAAAGGTAGAAAAAGCCCGGATCATCCGTCCGTCAAATTTTTCCCCCATTGTCAGGATAAGCCTGGTAGAAGAGACATTAAGGGCCAAGCCAAAAACTGTGGATACAAGGAGTACCGTAGGGAAAGAAGAAAAATCCGTTGTTTTTCTTGTGTAAAGTACAATAAGGAGAATAAGGAGGGCAAGAATCAAGTTCATTGCCATTAAGGCATCTAAAACCACAGTTGGAAGCGGGATTATCAACACCATTACTACTGCCACAACCGCGACGGCAATGGCAATATCGGTACGGCTTCCAAAAAAGCCCGCTCTTACAGGAGCAGTTCCTGCATCAGCCATGGTTTCTCCTGTTCACTATGCCCCCAAACCTTCGACACGGCGGCGTTCCTCGTCAAGCATCCGGACCCTGGCAAGGATCTGAGCGATTGCTTCCCAATAGATAACCGGCACGCTTTGACCCACATTTACCTCTGTATAGAGAGCCCTGGCAAGGGGTTTGTTTTCAACCAGGGGAACATTATTTTCATTGGCTATGTTCCTCATACGAAAGGCCATTTCGTCCGCGCCTTTTGCGGTAAGCAAAGGAGCGTTCATGGTTTCCGCATCGAATTCCAAAGCAGCGGCGAAGTGGGTCGGATTGGTTATCACCACATCTGCCTTGGCCACATTTACCGCCATGTTCCGGCTCATAAACTCCCTCATTCGCTGCCGGATCCTTCCCCTTATATGGGGATCCCCTTCGTACATCTTCCGTTCTTCCTTTACTTCTTCCCGGGTCATTTTTTGCGATTCCCTGAACTGCCAGCGCTGAAAAAGAATGTCGGGAATAGAAAGAATAAGAAGGAGTATTGCTGTTATAATAATCATCTGGGCTGCCATGGAAGCAACAGTGGTAAATCCCTGATACAGCATCATAGTCTGAAGGTTTGCAAGCCTGTGAATATTACTCCTGATAAGGAGAAAAGCCACAGAACCTATAATGAGAATTTTAATAATAGATTTAAAGAAATTATAAATCCCCTCCATGGAAAATAAGGTCTTCTGAAAAAAACGTCCAAACTTGGGAACAACTTTGGAAAAATCCGGTGTCAAGGGCTTGGTTGTAAAAAGGAACCCAACCTGGACCATATTGGAAAAAACTGCCGCTGCCATGGCCGTAAGAACTATTGGCAAAGTCAGCCGGGTAAAGTACCGGAAGAAAACTCCGGCGGCAATGCCGTCTTCCACACCGAATTCGGAGATTCTGCTTAAGAAAAAGCGCAGCATCTCTATACTGGTCCGCAGTATATACCCGGAAAGAAAAAGGATCGCCAGGGCAGGAAAAAGCAGACCCAAAGCGGCAATTAATTCCTGGCTCTTGGCAACC
>JAIRRF010000235.1 GCA_031256115.1 Treponema sp. | reverse complement strand
ACACGAATTAAAAGCTCCCTGACCTATTACTTTGAGTGAAGGTGGGAAATTTATCGTAGTAAGTCTAGAATTTTCTCTAAATACGTTTCTTTCTATTTCAGTTATCCCTTCGGGAATCACCAACGTAGTTATATTAGTATTGGCAAATGCACGATCACCAATCTTGGTCAAGCTTTTTGGCAGGGTAATTGTAGTTAAAGGACAGCCATCAAAAGCATTATTACCAATTTCCAGTAGCCCTTCAGGGAGAGTAACTGAAGTTAGTTTCGATCGAAATTCCATAGGGTTATACCGCGCATCTGGACCTGTGTATATTATACATTGGAATGCCGCACTACCGATTTTTACTACACTCGTAGGAATAACAACACTGGTAATGGCATAACAATTTGTAGGACCATCAAGAGGACTTCCCTGACCGTAAAATGCTTTATCGCCAATTTCCTTTACCGGCATGCCCTGTATGGTAGCCGGGATCCGTACTGCCGCCACTCTGCCTGTGTATTTTTTGATGACAACTCCTGTGCTGTCCGACGTTAATCCGACTTCAAAGTCCGCTTCGGTTTGGGCGAATGCTGCTGCCATTACTACAAAAGCAAAGACAACGATTAACAATTTCTTTTTCATAAAAAACTCCTCTGTGTTTTATTAGCTATCCGCTGTAGGCGGATAGCGGGTATCCTGCGAATACGTGCCCGTTCGGCAATATATACAGGCGGTGTCCGAAAAGT
This sequence comes from Treponema sp., assembly GCA_031256115.1. GTDB lineage: Bacteria > Spirochaetota > Spirochaetia > Treponematales > Breznakiellaceae > WRIV01. The sequence goes on along the minus strand of JAIRRF010000235.1, from coordinate 5,184 downwards.
TTGAAAAACTTGTTCGGACACCTTCCTTAGTGCGGCATTTTCGTACCGTTTCAACGAAACGGGAGAAAATGCAAGGGCTGGACGGAAAGTAACAAACTTTTCGGACAGCCCCAAGTACCCAAAGGGGTAGTAATTTTCCGGGTTTTTATACAAAACACGGTGTTTTAAGCGATAAAATATCCAGCTATTCTTACAAAATTAACTATAAAACAAGCATATAGCTTTATTGGTTACAATAATACAGCATAACGCTGTTTGTGTCTATAGCTTTACGGCACATATACTGACTTCATCAAGCACAAAGATTGTTAAAATGTCAGAACTTAGAAAGATTCTTGGTGAAAATATGAAGATTTATAGGAATGAGCTTGGCTATTCTCAGGCCAAATTAGCAGAATTAATAGATTCAGCTACCAATTATATCAATCAAATTGAAACTGGAAAGCGGTTCCCTACTGATACAATGCTGGAAAAAATTGCTTTTGCTTTAAAAAAGAAGGGATATGAATTATTTACCAACGTTCATTACGAAAAAAAAGCGGAAAAAGACTGGCAAACCCAGCTTTTAATTGATTTAGAGCAATTTATTCATGACCGAATAAATCAAACTAAAAACAACATATAGTTTTATAAGTTTAGGGTTTGCAGAGGTGCCTGGCTAATTCCGGAATCAACGCTCAGGGCCTGACACCGAATTTGTCTTGCTACGAAACATCGGTGTCAGGCAACGTTGCGTGTCCCTTAATGCATGAAGGGGCGGGCTGGCGGCTGGTGGGAACATCTGGAATTCTCCGTCTGACCACATGAATTTATGTGGTCAGGCGGACTTTACAGGCGTTCCCGCCGGACGTTAACCCGCCCCTTCGCTGGGATTAATCATGCTGCTTCAAGCTTGAAGTCATTGGTAATAATCCTTGCACTGCTGACTAGCAGCGCATTTTAATTGTGTGAGATGAAACAACGTTTCATTTTTTGGCGATCGATCTCCCGCCTTATAAAAGGATATAGGGGGCAAAGATGCTTCTTGCTTTAATAGTTTTGAAAAAAAATGCAAAAAACTATGTTTTTCCGCATTTTTTTCATCGAAATGGGCAAAACCCGACAAACTCTTAGCCTAAAGTGTTAGGCAAGGCTATCCAACAAAGTTAGGCAAAGCTTGCCTAAAATGTTAGGCAAGCTTAGTCAATAAAGTTAGGCAAGGCTTGCCTAGAATGTTAGGCAAGCACATACATTCCGATACCATACCAAAATGGTCTTCATGGGCAACCCTTCCCCCACCGCTGCGCCTCCTTGTTTAAATCACATTTTCGTTACAACATTAATGCAGCATGAAAAAAGTTATTGTTATCGGAGGCGGCATTGCCGGTCTTTCCGCGGGGATCTATGCACGAAGCAGCGGTTTTGACGTTACTATTCTGGAAAGCCACAGTATCGCGGGCGGAAACTGTACATCATGGAAACGAAAGAGGTATTTGTTTGAAGGAGGTATGCACTGGCTCTCCGGTTCCAGTGAAAAAGATTCCCTCCATAAGATATGGCGTCATGTGGGGGCACTGGACGACGGAGTAAAAATCCATTATCCCGAACCCTTTATCGAATACATCCACATGGGAACACCTGTAAAGTTTTACCGGGATGTGGCGGTCACCGAAAAACATCTGATCTCACTTTCTCCGAAAGATGAAAAAGAGATAAAACGAATGTGCAAAAATATCCGCAGGGTCCGGAATCTTTCCATGCCGGTTACCGATATTTCCGGAGTAAAAGCTACAAAGAAAATGCACCCCCCCATTACTCTGCTTTTTTCCGCCCTGTCCGCCATATATTTGATAAAATCTTTTTCCGGGGTTTCCCGCGAAGACTACATCAACAGGTTTTCCCATGAGGGCCTGCGTAATTTAATCCGCTCCTGTACTAATGACAAAAGCGGTGTTGCTCCTCTCTTTTTTACTATGGGCACCCTGGCCCGTGGTGACGGCGGTTTTCCTGAAGGAGGTTCTCTGCCTTTCGTGGAACGGATTGTAAAAAAATATACAGCCCTGGGTGGTACAATCCTTTATAATACCCGCGCTGACCGTGTTCTTGTCGAGAACGGAAAAGCGACAGGTGTAATGGCCGGCGGGGAACGTATGCCGACTGATGCGGTAATCATTAGCGCCGACACCATGGCGATTGATCAGCTGTTTGAAACCCCGCCTAGAGCAGTCTGGCTTGATGAAATGCACAAAGTGACAGAACCGACCATGGTCGTACTTATATCTCTTGGCGTGGATGCCAGTCTAAAGAATTATCCCAGGGCCTTTATTTTTAAGTTGGATAAACCTATTGTACTTGCCTCAGAAACATATGCATATCTTTCCGTCAACAATTATGCCCATGATCCTCATTACTCGTCGGAGGGAAAAACCGCACTGACCATTCAGTTGGGCGGCGATACCTATGATTTCTGGAAAAAAGCCAAAGAAGAAAACCGTTATAAAGAGGAAAAACAAAAGCTGGCAGAGGAAGTGATTAAAGCCCTTGCCGGGCACATATCTGAAATAGACGGACGGATAGAGGTCTGTGATGTGGCAACACCCCTTACCTATGAACGGTACTGCGGCAACTGGAAAGGTTCCTGGATGACCGAAATGACTCCGACCATGAAAATGAAAATATATCCATCCGCCATGAAGGGACTTTCCGGCCTTTACTTTGCAGGGCAGCGCTTAATGCCCCCGGGGGGCCTTCCTGTTGCATTATTAACCGGCAGGACCGCAGTACAATATCTCTGCCGGGACACAGGAACAATGTTTATTAGCGAGGATTAAAGCTAAAACCGTAGCTTACCGCATTGAACATTGAAAATGACCGAAAATGTTCATTATTTTCTTTTTTTATTGTATAATATGGTTTCACACTATTTTGGGGAAAAACGTGGCTAGACCATATGATTTGCTTGAAAATATACTGATTGACATAGAGAAAGACATCTGTAATGGAATCAATATTAATATTCTTGCCGAAAAATACTCATTATCAGACAGGCATTTACGGCGATTATTTCAATTTGCCTTTAAACAGCCTATAGCCGGATATATCCGTTTCCGCAGATTAGTTGCCAGCTTGGATGTTTTGCTTAATACAAATACTAAAATATTAGCTATTGCCCTTGATTATGGTTTTGAATATGAGCAGTCCTATATTAGGGCTTTCAAACATGAGTTTGGAGTAACACCGGGGGATCTGCGTAAAACCGGCGCTGTTTTAAAAGTAATGTTGCCGCTCTATCTTTTCAATGCAAAAAAAACAAACTATGGCATGTTATTGGGGCCGTGCCTAATCCGTTCAAACTGGTACAGCAATCCGGCTTTATCCGAATATTTAATCCGGTCACAACCGACCAAGGATCCGGTCTTATCCAGACGTAGCCCGGTACTTCTTCACTGTATATAAAAGCCGGCACAAATTTTGTTACAGTGTCTCATTTTGTCGCCGGGATAGGCCTTTTACTCCAATGGAATGGTTTACACCGGTTATGGAAAAAGTTAAAAAATGTCCGAAAATGTACATTAATTTGTTTATTATCTTGTTAAGTTTTTTATTGTATGCGAGGGGTTTAAGGAGAAACCATGTTAGCACTGGAATATTGTAAAGGTATTATCGAAGGTATAGAAAAAATCAAAAGCACACAAATGGACGCTATCACAAAGGCAGCCGGTGAAATAGCCCCGAGACTGGAAAAAGGGGGTATTTTAAATGTTTTCGGTTCAGGCCATTCCCATGTCTTGGCAGAAGAGGTTTATGCCCGTGCCGGAGGTTTAATCCAGGCCAGGGCGATTGTACCTCACGAGCTTACGGTGGATTTGGAAATGGAGAAGTCTACCCTGATGGAACGGACCGATGGTCTGGCGGAAATCGTGTTTGCCACCCATAAAATCAGGAATTGTGATGTGTTAATTATAGCTTCCAATTCGGGACGCAACGCCGTACCGGTTCAGATGGCTCAAATAGCCAAAAGCCGGGGGATTTTTACCGTTGCTCTGACTAACCTGACCCATAGTAAAGGGGTAAGTTCCCGTGACAAGAGCGGAAAAAAACTCTACGAGTTATGTGACGTTGTACTGGATACCTGCGGACCCATTGGAGACGCTCTGGTTCCGGTACCGGGGAAAGATTATTCCATAGCACCGGCTTCCACTATTTTTGGAGCTCTGGTATTGGAATTACTGGTTTGTAGTATAATTGAAACCATGATTTCGAATGGAACTGATCCTTTGATCCTAAAGAGCGGCAATCTGGACGGCAGTGATGAACATAACCGCAGGGCAAGGGAACAGCTAAAAAAACAATTTCCGGAATTGCTGGAAGTTTTTTCATTCGTTTAATTTTTAAGGAGGGTATTTATGAAAGTCCTTGCTGTCTGTGGTTTCGGTTGCGGATCGTCCATGATACTTAAAATGTCCATTGACAAGGCTATATCCGAACTCGGCCTTTCCTGCGAAACGGATATTTCCGATGTCAGCTCCGCCAAGGGTACACCCTGTGATGCAATTTTTACCAGTGCAGAATTAAAGGATACCCTTAGCTCGGGCAACAAGGTCCCCGTGTATGCGGTAAAAAAATATCTGGATGTGAAAGAAGTTAAATCAGTGGTGGAACAGTTTTTAAAGGACCAGAAAGTCCTATAAAAAAATTATTGGAGGAAACAATGAATATTCTGAATCTCTTTACGGCGAATATCCTGCGTAATCCGCCGGTTTTAATGGGATTAATCGCCGCCCTGGGACTTGTTCTGCAAAGAAAAAGCCTTGCCGATGTGGTTAAGGGTATGCTTCTGGCAGCCTTTGGCATGATCATTCTGGATGCAGGCATTGGTATCCTGATTGGAACCATTTTGCCTATCAACCAGGCTTTTCAGGCCCTGTCAGCCGGAGCCGCTGCAGCAGAAGGGCTTAACGATGCTACTTTTACAATGGCTCATGGCGGGGATGTTGGTCTGGCCATGCTAATTGCTCTAATCCTTCATCTTATCATAGCCCGGTTTACGCCGCTAAAAAACATCTTCCTCACGGGCCACATGATTTGGTGGTTCCCCTTTATCTTTGTGGCCGCAGGAGTTGAAGCGGGATTAAGCGGCGGACTTTTGGTTGGTTTTTCTGCGGTAGTTTCAGCTCTGTATTTTTCTCTTATGCCCTTTGCCCT
>JAIRRF010000171.1 GCA_031256115.1 Treponema sp. | reverse complement strand
CTTTATTATCCCGTGCTAACAGAAGGGAAATAACATTCCGCAGTTCCTCTGGTGGAACTATATCTATGGGAACTTTAAGGAGGATGATCCTCTCTGGTCTGGTGTCCACGCTTCGCTCTCCAAAAGTATTATTCGTATTGCCGCAGTTCCATAGAGGGCGGCGGTTTCTGTTCTGAGGACGGTATTGCCCATCACCATGGGTTTCCATCCTACGGAAAGAAAACGCGACACCTCCTGGCGTGAAAAACCTCCCTCGGGACCCACCGCCAGGGCAACAAAGTCAGGGTAATTATTAAGATAATCATGAAAAGTTCCCTTCTCAAGAGGGGCTTGGTGGAATAATATGCCCAATGGCCGTTGATATTCCTTTTTTAAAGATTCCCAGTATTCCAAAAGACTGTCAAAACTCATGGGTGGCAGAATTTCAGTCTTTATTTCTGAGCCGCTCTGCTGCCTTGCTTCACGAACAATCCTTTCCCAGCGTTTCACTTTTTCACCGTAGTCTTTCTTCAACTTAACTGTAGAGAATTCCGATACAAAAGGTGCTACAATGGAAACCCCTCCCTCGGCGGCCTGCCGGACAATGAGGTCCATCTTGCTGCCTTTTGGAAAGCCCTGAAAAAGCGCAATAGGCGGTAAGGTGGAGGGCATCTTTTCCATTTCTCCCATACATTCTCCAATAAGGATATTATCTGCTGTAGAGAGTATGTGAATTTGAGATTCTTTTCCGCCGGGAAGGATTGCGTCAAAACGCATTCCCGCTTCCAGGCGTTTTACCCGTACCAGGTAATGATAATCATCCTCATAAAGCCGGATCATTCCCTCCGGGCTGGGAGGGAAGGGGAGGACAAAGCGTTTCATACATTGCAAGGTACGTCTGGCACTTTGTTGGCTTTGTTATGATGCGAGCAGGAGTTCATCCTGTTCCGCTTCTTCCTGCAGGGCCTTGAGGGTTTTGCTGGTTTGCATAAGCGTTCTGTAGTTCTCTTCCCTTAGAATCTTCACTGCCTCTTGTAGTTGCACATCGATTTCCAAATCGTATACCGGGGCAATCGTTCTGCGATTCAGCTCATTCCGGACAAGGCGTTTTAGAAGGGGAATTTCCAGGTTAAAATCTCTGTTTAAAACCAGTGTGAACGCGTCAATCTCCGCTACCCCGGCATTGGGATTTAATTTAACAAAGTCTGAAACCCTGTTTGAGTTTATCAGGGAATTTAATTTCTCCGAGTCTGCCCTCGAAAATTCCGGAAACAGTATTTCCCTGTCCGGAGGAATTCCGATTTTATCAATGTTTACATCGCTTGGAGTATAATATCGCGCGGTTGTAATTTTAAAGCCCACATTGTTCAGTGGGAACACCTGCTGGACTGATCCTTTCCCGTAGGATTTTTCCCCAACCAGATATGCCCGTCCCCTGTCTTTCAACGCTCCGGCTACGATCTCTGATGCCGAAGCGGAAGCGCGGTTAATGAGAACAATCATGGGAATGTCTGGAGGAACCATAGCCGTTCCCCTTGCGTAGAAAGTTTGGTTTTCCGATTCTATCCGTGATTTGATGGAAACAATTATCCCACCCTCAATAAAGAGATTGCTTATTCCCACGGCGGAATGGAGAAGACCGCCGTAATTATTCCTTAGATCGAGAATAATACCCTTGTAGCTTTTGGTCTGGAAATCGCTTATGGCTTCCCGGGACCGCTCCAGAGTTCTGGGCGTAAAGGTTAATAATTTAAGGAAGCCAATATCACCTATCATGTCGTGTTTGACTGTGGGAACTTCAATGATCGCCCTTACAATGGTGACCGGGAATTCTATATTTTCTCCCCGCCGGATAAGAAGCTTTACTTCCGTTCCTGGTTGGCCACGGAGTCTGGCAACAGCCTCGTCGCTTGAGAGTTTATCCGTTGATTCACCTTCTATCTGTAAAATGATGTCTCCGGGATTTATACCCGCTCTCCAGCCAGGGGTGTCCTCAATCGGGGAGGCTACTTCCAGGTAATTCCCATCGGGCCTGGGCGTGATTGGCTTGGAAACATAAAGACCAACTCCGCCAAAACTCCCTTGGGTGGTATCGTTTAAATCTTTCATTTCCGCTTCAGGAAGAAAAGCTGAATATGGATCATCCAGAGAATTAAGCATCCCCGTCATTGCCCCTTCAAAAAGCACATTGGGATCTATTTCCTCAACATAGTTGCGTTGAATAAAATCGAATACGTTCCTGATTATTGCTATATATTGGGATGAAGCTCCCCAACCGCCCCTTATCTGCGCTTTTGCCCGGGGCGCCAATGTAATGGCGAAAATTACGCAAAAAACTACAGTGGAAACTACCCATATCAGGGATTGAGGCAGTTCTTTTGGCAGTTTTCCCCTTTTGGCCGGTATAAGTGAGGTATTTTGTTCTTCCATTGTTTTATTGTAGGCCAGTGCCGGGTTTTGTCAATAAGTGCAGAACCGATGCCCGGAATTGATATTTTTCCGTAAATGGTGTATTGAAATAAATACCAATATGAAAAAAGAAGAATACATTAAACAATTAAAGCGACTCATTAAAAAGTATCACCCGGATTTATGCCAGGATGGATATTTGGAAAAAATGTATAATGATATAACTGTAAAATTGATCAATAAATTGGAGCAAATTAAAACTGTAAATAATTTTGGTGAATATAGCGCATTGGCAAAAAATGATAATCAGGATTATGAGTACTATAAAATGGGAATAAGGTATTACAAAAATATACACCCAAACAAATTTTACAAAAAAAACGCTGGCAGAACATTTGAACCAAAAACATATGAAGAACAAATGAAGGTGCTGAATTTGATATTTGTATCATTTAACAGCGCTGTTTATTATTTCAAAAGGGTATTAACGGAATATCCAAAATCGGAATGGGCAGATGACGCAAAAGAGAAAATAAATTTATTGAATAAATTGCATAAAAGCTACGAGAATATTAGCATAGAAGAAAATGATCAAATAATAGATGTGAATAAATTTGTGAGCGAAATGGGATTAAAAATAATTTGAATAGTGAGTGTAAGGGCTGTACAAACATCGTCATTAGCTGACAGTTAGGGGCACATACCTCAAAGCGAAGGTTTCACCTGCGCTCTGTTTCCCCAAAACCTCAATCCTGCTGACCTCCACAGACATAGCGCCATTATCATTGGTTACCCGCCCATGCACTAACAAGGGCCGCTGGTCAAAAAGCAGTTTATTGTATCGCTCGTACACTTGCGGAAAAATAACCGTTTCGTACAATGCCGTTTCATCTTCCAGACTTAAAAAACTCATGGTTAAGCCGTCTTTTGTCCATACGTCTTTTTGCGTTACAGGCCAGCCAACCAATTTGATATTCCGGTCAATGTATTTGTCAAGATCCAAAGCTTTTACCCTGTGCTTCAATGCAGTTATTTCATTTTTCCATAAAGCCAGCGGATGAACATTCCGCAGAAAACCCAATGTTTTGTATTCTTCCCATAAATCGCTATCGGTTATCTTTATTTTCAGTTCCTGCGGCGTAATAACAGACAATGACTTACCGCCATAGGCAGACATCGTCTTTGTCTCAAACAGTTCCCCATTGCTTTTTTCTTTCTTCACTTTTCTCTTTTCATTTCCACTGTTGGCTCCCAACAGGAACCTGGCCTGAAATGGGCGGGACAAGCTCTCCGCTATGCTGTCAAACACTCCGGCGGGGCAAAGGGCGGTAATGTCATCACGACCAAGTTTTACCCGCCGGGAAAAATCATCCAAAGAGGTAAAGTAGCCGCCTCTGTCTCTTTCTTCCAGAATCGCCTCTGCGCCTGAAACCGAAAGTCCTTTGATCGCCATCAGCCCGATGATAACTTCACCGCCATAAGTCATCTTCTCTTTGCTATTTGATATTTGATATTTATTATCTGTTATCCCGTAATACTTCCATTGCGAGATGTTAACATCAGGCCCTTTTGTAATAAGCCGCATCCGGCGTATTTCCGCAATATAGGCATGAGGGCGGTAATAGCCCCCCTGGTTGCTTAAAACTGCCGCCATAAACTCGGCCGGATGGTGAACCCGTAAATATGCCGATTGAAAAGACACCATGGCGTAACTTGCGCTATGCGGCTTGCAAAATGAATAGCCGTCAAAAGACAACATCATTTCCCATATCTTTTTTGTTGTTTCTTCACTAACATTATTTTTCCGGCAGCCTTCGTAAAACTGGTTTTGGTAAACAGACAGTTTAGTCCCGCCCATTTTCTTTGCGATAACTTTTCGCAGTTTGTCGGCATCCGCCTCATCAAATCCTGCCAAGGCCACAGCCGCTTTACTGACATCTTCCTGATAACAAAGTATCCCGTAAGTCTCATCCAGAATCTTTTCCAGGCGGGGGTGTAACGGCTCCCATTTACCGCCTTTGAGCCGCCTGACATATTCACTGATAAATTTATTGGCCGCCGGGCGTATTATTGAAGAATGAATGACAATGTGTTCAAAATCTCCCCTGTTGGTCTTTTTTTGTAATTGCCGCATTGCCGGAGACTCAATGTAAAAAACCCCCATGCTGTCCCCCCGGGCCAGCGCATCTATTGTTTCCTTGTTATCAACAGCCCTGCTCAATCTTTCATCCAATTCTTCATTTGATATTTGATATTTGATATTTGCAATAGTGTCCCGGATAACCGCCAGAGACCTGTTACCCAAAAGGTCTATTTTTACAAACCCCGCCGCTTCTGTTCCGTCCTTCTCCCATGCCAACAGCGGAAATCCCTCTGCGGATTTCTCGATTGGTGCATGCCGCCAAATCGAATCAGGGGTGATAACAATACCCCCGCAATGCATGCCCAAACCACGGGGTAAACCCTCTATCTTTGTTGCTATATAAAATATCTCTTTCCATTGAGGATCTTCTGTTATTTCCAGTTTATTATTTGTTATTTGCAATTTCCGTTCTGTTTGCGTTATTTCAGCGTCTCCAAAACCGAAAGCTTTTGCCGTTTCCCTGAGCGCGGACCGGTACCGGAACATATTGTGATTGGCGACACGGGCGCAATGATCGGAGCCAAACTTTTCAATAACCGCCTTTATAAGTTCGTCCCTTTCGTCCCAGGCAAAATCAATGTCTAGGTCAGGCGGATCATGCCTGGCAGGGTTCAGGAAACGTTCAAAGTAAAGGTTGTGTCGCAAAGGGTCAACATTGGTAATGCCCAATCCATAGGAAACTATGGAAGCAGCGCCGGAACCACGCCCGCAAGTGCGTTGCTTCCCATAGGAAAGCTCAGCTATTTTTACAATGTCATCAATCGTTAAAAAATATGACGAAAACCCCTTTTCCTCTATGATGCCCAATTCATATTCAATACGGTTTACTTCGCTGTCTCCCAATTCGCCGTATCGGGCAGCGTTTCCCTGATACACCCGCCGCCTCAGTTCTTCTCCTGCCGAAAGGCCCTCTGTTACATACCCGGGAAAAATCCACCCGCCAAACAAGTCATTGTAAGTACACAGAGCCGCTATTTCTTCAGTTCCCCTAACCGCCTCCGGCCATGATGCCAGGCGGCGGTGAATTTCTTTTGAAGAACGCAAAACACTTTCTTTACCGGCAGTATCTTCCGGTCCCAAATTGCCGACTGTTTTCAATAGCTCTATTGCGCGTAACACACGGTGAATCGCAAAATCTTCCGGTTCAAGAAATACGGAATTGTCAATATAAGTAAGGTGGATGTTGAGCTTTCGGCAAAGGCCTGCGGCCCTTATGTCAGCAGGAGTTATCGCCGCATACAAATACTTGACCCGCCCATTCAGGTATTCCAAAGCCGACTCATCAGAAGAAGCCAGCACCAGCCCCGCAGAATTTTCCCGCAAATGCGGGAGGTAATTAAAATTCTCCTTATCCTTGTTCCTCAATGTCAGCAGTTCACACAATCTTGCAAAGCCTGCCTTGTTCTCAACAAAACAATATATTACATACCTCCCTTTGATATTTGTTATTTGATATTTGTTATTTGTAAGAGCTGCTCCAATGATAGGCTGTATGTTCCGTTCTTTCGCCGCTTCAATAAAAGAATGCACTCCGTATACATTATTTATGTCGCAAATAGATACTGTCTTTATGCCTAAAGAAGCAGCCCTGCCCAGCAATTTTGCCGGACTATGTACTCCGTAAAGCAGGGAATATCCCGAAACCAAACCCAATCTTATATTCATTCCTAACTCCTACTTCCTCATCCTTGATTTTTCCGGTCCCCAATACTGGCCCCCTTACTACAGCCCCTGCTCCATAGCGGTTCTGTATTTTGTCTACCGCTTCCTGTAAATGGCGGTTTTTTATTTCCGTTTCCGGTTCAAATAAATCCGGCTGATACCACAAATGATCCAAATCTTCAAAACATAAACCGATAGACCGTATTCTGATACGCCGGTTTACGGTCTTTTGGTAAAGATTAAAAGCAGTTGTCGCAATTTCGCTGTCGGTTACAAGGAGCTTTTTTGTTTTTGCCAGACCCTGTACTTCAATGCCATCGCTGTACTTTACCACAAGCCGGAGTGTCCGCATTCCCAATTTATCATTCCGCATTCCCAATCCCCCATGTTCGGAAAGCGCTTCAATGGCTCCACGGATGGCCGTAGCATCAATAACATCTTCATTGAAATCCGCATGTTGCGTTATGCGTCTGTCCTTCTTCCGTTCTTCAACACGGTTTCCGTCAATCCCCTGAGCCATGCTCCGCAGCAAGGGACCCCGTTTGCCGAATATGGCTAGAGCTTCACTTTCAGTAAGAGAGGCCAGCTCCCCAATCTCCCGAATCCCCGTGACCGCCGCGGTACGCAAAAGTCCCGGCCCCATTCCCGGCAAAATCCGTATATCCTGGTGGGATAAAAATTCCGTTTCCGTCCCGCGCTGTATATGTATCAGGCCGGTGGGCCGTATCGTGCGGGTTGCCACTTTGGAAACCAGTTTGTTACACGCCACTGCCGCCGCCGGCGTGGTTTCCGTATTCGCGAGAATGTCCCGCAATATCCGGCTGGAACAATCGGCGGGAGGGCCGAATAATTTCGCTGTACCTGTTATATCCAGGTAAAGATTTCCCGCCCTGTCATTATCCCACACCGGAGCGTACCGCGCCGCCACCCGCTCC
>JAIRRF010000135.1 GCA_031256115.1 Treponema sp. | reverse complement strand
GATGCAGCATTGCCGCAAAATAACGGATTAGAACATAGAACGCCATTCCCCCCAGGATTAACGCAATAACAAGAAAACGTCGTCTGGTCTGTTTAAGATCCATATTATACATAAATTATACTCATTTAAAAATCACTACTTTTCCCAAAAGATAATCCGGGGGAACCAGACCGTAAGATCGTGAATCAAAGGATTCCAGGTCGTTGTCCCCCCGGACAAAAAAAGTCCCTTCATCATTTACGTAATAGCAGCGTTTAACTGCCCGTTCTCCCAGGGGAGTATAGAAAACAAGAAGATCTCCGGGTTTGGGAGAAGACCAGCGGAACAGGTATATGCCCAGACCGGGAATCCGAAGACCGTAGGCTGCCTTGTTTACCACTAAAAGGGATCCAGGCTTAAGGGTAGGGAGCATGGATCTGCCCTGGGTAATCATCAGATCGACGAAAAGAAGCTTGATGAACATAGCAAAAATAAAGGCCAGGATTATGGGCCAGTAAATCTCCCTTTGATTTCTCACTTTCATCTATTCTATCGGCAAGTATAATGATTAGCTTTGGTTCTGTCGATAAAAAATAATAATGAAGGATATAATTGCTGCCCAGCAAATTCAACGGCGCTCAAAACCTTCTCTTTTGTCCAAGGCCCAAAAATTCCGGGTTTTGCCAAACGATTCCCTAATAAGTGATCAGCATGTTCCTTTACGAAAAAAAAAACGTCTTCTGGAAATAATCCGTTCTGTTAAAAAGCCAGAGGCCGGTAAATATCCTTCTGATTTTTTCCGGCCTCCAAAGAATCCAACCGGACGGAAAAACTCATTTGGCGCCCTAAAGACAGCATTGGGCATGTTGAGCCGAATTCCAAAAAAAGTTTTTTTTATCCTTCTTGCGGCGCTTTTTCTCGGCTGTCTTGTCCTCATGATTAATTTTATCCCTGAACCGGAACCTCCGGAGGATCTGATGGTAAGGGAACACAGCGGCAGGACTTTAATCACAGACAATAACAATGGGGACGAGATCCCCCTGGACTTGACCGAAACTTTTGCCTGGCAGAGTTATACTGTCCGTTCCGGTGATTTAGTGGAGACCATAGCCCGCCGGTATGGCCTCTCTATCGATGCTATTATTGCCTCCAATGACCTCCGTAATGTCAGGCGTCTCAGGGCCGGGGAAAAATTACGAATTCCCAATATGGACGGCATCCCCTATATAGTAAAAACCGGGGACAGTTACTCAAAAATTGCCTCTTCTTTTAATGTTCCTTTGGAGGCGATCCTGGATGCCAACGATATCCAGGACGACAGGATAAAAGCCGGAACAGTGCTTTTTGTTCCCGGCGCCAGGATGGATAAAAATGAACTCCGCCGCGCCCTGGGAGAACTTTTTATCTGGCCCATTTCAGGAAAGATTAGTTCCGGTTACGGCTATCGGAATGATCCTTTTACGGGTACGCGGAGTTTCCATGCGGCGCTGGATATATCCGCCAATATTGGAACCCCTGTAAAGGCTTCTGCAGACGGAAGAGTAAGTGATCTGGGCCGCAATTCGTTGTACGGAAATTTCCTTATTATTACCCATGCTGATAATTACCAGACGATGTATGCCCATTTAAACAGAGTTCTGGTTAAGAAAGGCGCCTATGTTAACCAGGGAACGACCATTGCACTTTCCGGTAATACAGGCCGGAGTACCGGGCCGCATCTTCATTTTATGATTTATAAAAATACACGGGCAATAAATCCCCTTGAAGAATTGAATAAAAAGTGATAAATTCTTAAATATAGGATGGCACCTGTATGCGCAAACTTGTTTTGATCATAATTGCTTTTTTTGCGGTGGTTACATTTATCCGGGCATTTGCCGGATCGGAAAATAATCCGGCCCCGGTTGTAAATGAATTCAATAAGCTGAATAATGGATAAAACCAATTGATAATCGAGCAAACCGAACCTTCTGTTTCTATGTCTTCGAACCACTGCCTTTCCTTTGAAAACCTGTTGGATGAAACCTGTGAACGTCTTCAGGATGCCCGTCAACAGGGTTCCCTAAAAAAGATTCGAAAATTAGATGAAATTCTTGGAATATTGGAACAGGATCTGGATGGGTTTATTGAAACAAATCCAAAAAAGGAATAATACCATGACAGTCCCCCGGAATCTTTTTGTCTTGGGGCTTTTTTTTGGCCTCCTGATAATACCCTGCTGGGGTAAAATCCGGTTTTCCGGCCTGGACCTGGCGGAAGATAACCGGATGTTATTTAAGGTAGAGTCAATTGGAGGTGATACACAAAGCGCCCTCTTCTTTGTACAAGTTCCAAGTCCTGATCTTCTTCAGTTGACAAGCTTTCCTGAAAGGATGGAATTGGCCGAAGGAGGAAGAACCATCCTGGTTCACAATGCCTTTGGCACCCAGCGGATTCCGGTATCAGGGGGTCTGCCCGGTTTTTTTTCCGGATCTTTTTCTTTCTCCGGTGTAACCAGGAGCAGTGTGGAAAAAACCGCCGTCTCTCCCGACGGCCAGTGGCTCCTTTATATGGATCCAACAAGCCATGCAAAAGGAACCTTGTATCTTGTGGACAACAACTCAGGGCAGAAACTGACTGTTTCATCAGGTGTTGAACGGCCGGGCAGATTTTTTCCCGCCCGGTGGAGCCGGGATTCCCGGGGGTTTTTTTACACGAAGGACGGCGGGCTTTACTTTTATTCAGTCAATACTCAGACATTCCTGGTGGAAGAACATTACCGGTTTGTCGGCGAAGGTGCAATTAACTCGATTTTTTGGGATACCGGAGGGAGCATTTACTTCTTTAAGGGTTCTACCATATACAAGCTCCGGAGTAATGAACTTTTTATGCGGGCCTTCTATCCGGGTTTTCTTGAATTGGGAGAAACGGCGGGAAAAATACCTTTTGAATTCGATCCGAATTTTGATCATTTTTGGATTGCCCCTGACGGTCTTTCCCTGCTTTTTTGCAAAGGGGGACGAAATGTTTTTTACTATCCCCTGGGAATACAGGATGATACCAGAACGGATTATGCGTCCCTCCCCTATATAATGACTCCCAGAACAGGCGCTTTGCTCGAGGTACTGTGGTCTGCCGATGGAATTGTTACGGTATTGGTTGGGGATCCGGCCGGAGGCAGAGCATCGATTTACCGCCTTACAAACCGTGTTATTGCGGGCAGGACAAGCAAGGTCTTTGAAACCCTGGAAAATCCTACGGGCCTCGGCATTCAGGCTTTACTGTCTCCGGACGGTAATCGTGTTGTTTTCTGGGGAAAAAACGGACTCTATCTCTATGATTACCGGACCTGGCGTCTGTTATCCAGACTTATTTCTACCCCGGTAATTTCCTGTCTTTGGCTCGGAAATGATGAACTTGTCGTTGGAGGAGAAGAGCGGATTGAGCGGATCCGCTTGTCGGGGACTGTGCCGGGAGAACGCAGACTCCTTTGCCTTGCTTCAGTATCCCGGTATGGCTATGAAGACGGTGTCAATACAGGGGTTTCCGGAATACTCGCTTTTTCCGGAAACAGTTGGTACAAAACCGACGGAAAAACTCCATGGACAGCATACCAGGGCCAGCCGGTCCGGGAAGCTGCCCATGTCTCAGAACAGTACCGGATATATCTGGAGGACCGCGAAGGAAGTTTTTTTGAAAATGTTCCCATGGTACGGCAATTATCACCGGCGGTTACTTTTTCTATTTTTGAACAGGGAAAGACCGTGGCAGGCAGACAGGGCATACGAAAAATATCCCTTTGTTTTGATCTTTATGATGATGCTTCCGGTTTTGGAACAGTCCTGGACATTTTGAAACGATTTGGAATTAAGGCAACTTTTTTTATTAACGGCGAATTTATCAGGCATAATCCCGATTCTGCCCGGTATATTGCTGAAAACAGGCATGAAGTCGGCAATATGTTTTTCAGTAATTTTGATTTAACCGATATGCGTTATCGTGTTAATGCGGATTTTATAAAACGCGGTCTTGCAATTACTGAAGATGAATTTTTTCATTATGCCGGTACTGAATTGTCACTGCTATGGCACAGTCCGAATTATGCAGTTAATTCCGCAATAATTGAAGCAGGACGGAATATAAATTATTCATATATCGGCATGGATATAGACCCATACGACTGG
>JAIRRF010000006.1 GCA_031256115.1 Treponema sp. | reverse complement strand
GAAATAAGATCCTCCGGCGAAACAAGGATATGGCCCGGACAAATTTCAAGAAAGTTGGGGTACAGGGAAGCAATACTTTCCCCCTGGCTGTTCACCGAGGCCAGGACAATCTCTTTTATTTCCGGATGGCCCGACAAGAGCCGGAGCAATTCCGTCCCGGTGTATCCTGTGGCGCCAATGATTCCTGCAATCATATTCGGTTCATTCCTCCAAATAAACAAAAGTATATCTGTTACGGCCTTTATTTTTGGATTCGTATAGCGCTTTATCCGCACGCTTGATATAGTCGCTTCCATGCTGCAAATGATAAACAATACCGGCTGTTCCCCCAATTGAGACTGTGACATATTCCGCTATGTTACTTTTTCCATGAGGTATTTTGCACTCACGTACTTTATCAAGTATGTATTCTGCTACTACCTGGGCGCCTTTCCTGTCGGCATTTGGCAAAATGACTACAAATTCCTCACCGCCGTACCTTGCCACAAAATCTTCTGTCCTTGTAATACTGGCGGCAAGAACATTGGCAATTATTTTAAGACAGTTATCACCTGCATCATGTCCATAGGTATCGTTATATTCTTTGAAAAAATCAACATCTATCATTAATACGCTTAGACTGCCCCCGGCACGTGAATTTGATTTTATAATCCTCTTTATGTTTCCGTCAAAGTACCTCCTGTTGTAAATACCTGTAAGCTGATCAATTATAGTCAAGTAAAATAATTCACCCAATGTTCCTATTTCATCCTTTTTATAAACATGTGTATCTTCAGCTAGATTCAGGTCGGAAAAATTTTGAATTATTACCTTTACCATCCTGTTAAGAGGCTCCAGCATTCCAAATATAAATATGTTGAAAATAATAACAACAGTTAATATAACCGCATTTATTGCAATAAACAGGACACTCATGCCGGTTCGCAGGGAGTCAATTATGGTAAAACGCTGAATAGCTGCTATATACCAGTTTAATGCCGGAATATAGCCAAATGAAGCGATCCCATCCCATTCGCTGGTGTTAATATTTTTTATTTCTCCGGTATTAAGTTTTTTCGATTCAATAAATATTTCTTCACCTGTTTTACCGAATTTACCGGTTATATTGACTTTCTCGGCAACCAAATCAACATCTTCAGCCCCGGTTATTTCACCGGCTGCATTAAAAAAATATAGTTCAGCCTTTCCGGAATAGCTTTGATATATTGCATTGATAAAATCAGACAGATTAACACCTGTTCCCAGCATACCAATAGGTTTATACTGGCTGTCAAAAACCGGTGCGTTAATCCAAAGATTTGTTACCCTTAGATTCGGATTATAATTAATATTAAAGTTATATCTCTCTGTTTCGTACATTGTCATATTATACCAGTAATGTTCAGGATCATCCGGATCAACAGTATATGCATATTTACTGTCAAGCCAGAATTCTTTATCAGCGTCTTTTACCCAAAAAAGCGATTGTGAAGCAAAACTACGGCGGTATCCTTCAATATCTTCAAAAGTTATTTTTTTCAACTCCTCATCATTGGGATTAAGGAAATGCTGTATTATCAAATGTGAGCTTGACATTTTAAGCAAAATGGCTATTTCACTGTTCACGGATGCTTCCAGTTTAAGCCGCTCTATTTCAACAGTCTGCATTAATTGATGTCCGGTATTTCTATGTAGTATCCGCCCCATTAAAACAATAAACGCCATACTTCCAAGGATAAAAATAATCAAGAACAAAAATGAAGAAAACAAAATAAACCTGCGCCGCATTGAATTCTGACGTTTACTGGAAACTGGTATTGAAAATATGCTGTTATATTTCATTTTTAACTTCAATGTCACTGCGGTTTTTGCCCAAAAGGGCGTTATTTATGTTAGTTGAAACCAGGACGGCGGCGATAATAACCGCTCCGCCAAATACTGCGGTAAGGGTTGGTTTTTCTCCTGTTACAAGCAGCACCCAAACGGGATTAAGAATGGGTTCTATGGCGGCGGTAAGCATTGCATTTACTGCTGTAATACGCCGGATTCCATAGGCAAAGAGCAGGGAGGCCGTACCGAGTTGAATTATCCCCATAAAAATAATCGGTGCGGTATTGGCGGCCGTAAACAAAGGGGGATGACTAAACAAAAAAGGTACGGATGCCGCCGCAGTAAGTATATGAGCCAAAAACATTGCATCCGCCGGATCCCCTTCTTTTTGAATACGCAAAAAAACCGAATTGGCCCCAAAGCATATGCCCGAAAACAACGCGCAGATATTGCCCGCAAAGGAACCGCTGGAGAGGCCGTCTTTAAAAAAGAGGCAGAGTCCGCCAATCACCATCATCAGGCTGATCCAGTTTGCCATGCGTGGTTTTTCCTTTGCCAGCAGCCAGCCCAAAAGGGCCGCCCAAATGGGTGCGCTGTATTGAAGCAGGATAACATTGGCGGAAGTGGTAAGTTTGTTGGCGACACAGAAAGTCAGCATGGTGGCGCTGTAAGCAATGCCACCGCCCCAAAGATGCCGCAGCTTAAAAGGCATATGTCGGCGGCTGGGCATAAGAAAACGGATCCCCAACATAAACAAGGCAGCTATAAAACTACGCAGTCCCGCAATTACCACCGGATGCATATCAACCAGCTTGATAAAAAGACCGCTGGTACTCCAAAGAACAGCGCATAGGAATACCGCTCCCTGTCCCAGATGCCGGGAAGAAGCTTTGCTATCGGTGAAGTCCACAAAAATCTTCTGTTACAATTACAAAATCAGCGTAAAGGTTCCGGCGGTGATTAAAATGCCGCCTATGATTGTTTTGATGGTTACGGTTTCCTTTAATACTACAAAAGCCAGAACCATGCCGATCACTACGCTGAATTTATCCACCGGAATTACCCTGGACGCTTCTCCGATTTGCAGGGCCCGGTAATAGCAAAGCCAGGACAGACCGGTGGCAACGCCGGACAATGCAAGAAAGATAATGTTCTTCCGATCCAGGTTTACCAGATCCTGATGTTTTCCCGTAAGGAACACAATGCCCCAGGCAAGAAGAAGAACCACCACGGTACGGAACGCAACAGCCAGATTGGAATTAATGTTTTCAATACCGATTTTTGCCAGAATGGATGTCAGAGCGGCAAAGACAGCCGACAAAAGTGCAAAAATAATCCACATAGTAACCTCTGCCTTTACAATGCCCAATAACTATTGGAAAGTAAATAGGGAATGTCTAATTGTTTTTTTCTTTGCTGGACTCCGCAATTATTATCTTAATAAGCTGCTGCAGATCTTCCTGGGATATACCGGGATCATCCTGGATAATAACTCTTTTTATTACCCCTGTTTCTTCATCAACTATGAAGTATTTCCCATTTATAAAGTATGTTTTCTTCCCCATATTACCTTTCCTCCGGTACAAAAAATATACATCGTTTTTTAACCTGTGTCAAAGAAGCCCATGTAACCCTCCATAAATTCATTTGTTTATATTATGGTGTCTCTCTGTGAGAGAAAAAGGAGGAAAGGGTCCAGGGCAAATATTTTATATCCGGGAAAAAAAATAAGTCCCGCCGAAGGCAGGCAATCTACGGAACAAAACCAATACCTGGCGTTTTCGTCGGATTATCTCTCATAGAGACGCTGCTTACCCTTAAGGAATTGTTTTAGCAATGCCGCTAAATCTTTAGGCAAGGGTGCTTCTAATTCAATTCCATTTACGGTAAGCCGGGCGGCATGCAGGCCCAGCCGATCCAGAAGGGGACGTTCTTCAAAGGTATTGCCCTTCCAACCCTGTTTAAACGAAGAAAGATAAACTCCTTCTTTAATACCGCTTCTGTTTTGTCTAAGGACAGACTTTCCATAGAGAGGATCGCAGATAATGGGATGGCCCAAAGCGGAAAGATGTACCCGAATCTGGTGGGTCCTTCCTGTCCTGGGGCGGGCTTCCACCACACTATAATTGCCGACAGACAGGAGAAGGGTAAAATCT
>JAIRRF010000001.1 GCA_031256115.1 Treponema sp. | reverse complement strand
GAAATAATTAACGGCGGTTCCTATGAAGCGCAAATGCTGCCGCACCTGTACGTACATACCTGGTTTCTGGGAGTAGAAGTACATCTTTATCTGTTATGGGGGCTTTTATGTGCAGGCATTGCATTGTTAGCCAAAAGACTTTTTCCGGAAGATGCAAATAAAAGTATATTCCTCTTTAGAATGCTGCTTTTGGCGGCTTCGGTAACGGGTGCAGTGTTTTCTTATCTGCGGATGCAGACAATGTATAACGCTATTGCAATTGACCCGGATGCCGCAATTGATCCATCTCCTGTTTATTTTGATACTTTGGCCCGGGCCTCCACGTTTTTACTGGGAGCCGCATCGGCCACGGTTTTCAGGCTCAGGCCAAAGGAAAAAACGTCCTCGTCATTATTCCGGATATTTTTTTTGGTAAGTGTTATGGCTGTGCTGACCGGAGGTTATATCGTACTGGGGCGGATATTGAGTTTTTCCGGAAAGGAAACCTACCGTTTTGGGTTTGCGGCCTCATCAATACTTACGGTTATTATAATCCGGCTTACCGGGATTTTACACAGTTTAACGCCGAATACCCGGGAACCGCGGTTTTTAAGCACGACAGCCGGATTGTCCTATAATCTTTATTTGTTTCACTGGCCTTTATATATTGTTTACAGCAATAATTTCAGGAGCAATCCAATGGCGGTTACGGTAACATTGGCGCTTTCCATAGCATTTTCGGTACTGGTATTTTATGGTTTGGAGCCGTTGTTTCACAGAAAAATCCCATTGCCGAATTGGCGTCATCCTGTCCTGCGCCGGCTGCTTTACACAACTGCTTCATTATTTATCCTGGTATTTGTTGTGATGGACGGTCTTGTCTATGCCCGGGCGCCGGAAATCAGCGCCCTGGAAGAACAGATACTGACAGGACAGCTTTATCAGGATATGGACAAAATCGTAACGCTTCAACGCCGGACAGAATCCATTAACAGTGAACCATTATTTCCCAAGGGAGCAATCCCTGTCAACAGCTATCTGCATGCCGGTGTGATCATCGTAGGAGATTCTAATACAGTGATTGCACGCAAATTACTGATTGAAACCATTCCTGACTGCATTGTTGACGCGGCCACATCGCGTCAGATGGCGGAGGGTTATGATTTTCTGATGCAGATGCAGAACAACAACAGTCTGCGCGAATATATAGTAGTAACGCTGGGAACCAATGCAAATTCAAATGCACCGGGAAAAATCGAAGACATAATAAGAGATATTCGGCCCGGACACCGCTTGATTTTCTTAACGCCCTATAACGGAGTAATGACCCCAAGTTGGATAACCTATAAAATCATGCTGTATGTGCGGACTTTACCGGAAAAATATCCCTTTGTCACCGTGGCCGACTGGGCTGCACATATAGAAAAGCAGCCCTGGACACTTGGATCTGATAAAGTTCATGTTGCCGGTAGTTCTGTTAAACTGTATGTTGATGTTATTGCTGAAGCAATCATTACTGCCGGAAAAAAACCGGCAAAGTAATCAACCAACCCCGCCGCAGAGCGGACGGGGTATGGTTCCCATAGATTTTCTTTACTTTAAGTACAGTTCTCTGGGTGTATAACTGGTATGTAAAAGCTCATGGGCCTTGTGCCCGTTGGGTTCCCCAAGGAATTCCTTGTAGACCTGGTTTATAAAGGGATTCTGATGGGAACAGCGGTACTGAGATTTCTCGTCATCGTTGTAAATGCCCGCTGTCCGCTGTTTGCGTATCTCGTCGGTACAGCCGTAGGGCTGGCCTCCTCCGCCTATGCAGCCTCCCCGGCATGCCATAACTTCCACAAAATGGTAGGGCGTTTCCTTGCCTGCATCCCGGGCAGCCCGGATCTTATCCAGGACCGCGGCGATGTTCCCCATTTGATGAGCCACGGCAATGCGTATCTTGGTCCCATTCTGGAAATCAACCTCCGCTTCCTTGACACCGTCCATGCCCCGGATTGCGTTAAAGTTTAGATTTCCCAATTCTTTTTTGGTGACAAGGAAATAGGCTGTCCGGACCGCTGCTTCCATAACGCCGCCGGTAACGCCAAAGATAGTTCCTGCTCCGGTGTAGGGACCCAGAGGGTGGTCTGCATCTTCTTCGGGCAGGGCCATAATGTCGATACCTGCCTGTTTAATCATCCGGGCCAATTCTCTTGTAGTAATGGCAATGTCCACATCATAGCCATTTCCGGCGCTCTTCATGTCGTCGTTACGCCTGGTTTCCCACTTTTTGGCGGTACAGGGCATAACCGACACGGAATATACTTTGGCCGGATCGACTCCGGCTTTGCCGGCCCAGTAGGCCTTGATCATGGCCCCCATCATCTGCTGAGGGCTTTTTGCGGTAGAAAAGTTGGGGATCATGTCGGCGTAGTATTCTTCCATATACTCGACCCAGGCGGGGCAGCAGCTTGTAATAAGGGGAATGTCTTTTGAATTTCCGGTCAGGCGTTTTACCAACTCGGTACCCTCTTCCATGATCGTTAAATCCGCTGAAAAATTGGTGTCGAAGACGGTATTAAAGCCAAGCCGGCGCAGGGCGGCGTAAATCCGCCTGGTAGCGATGGTTCCCGGCATAAATTTGAATTCTTCCGCCAGGGCTACCCGGACCGCCGGAGCGATTTGTACCACCGTATGCTGATCGGGGTTTTGCAAAGCGGCCCAGACCTTTGCCGTATCGTCCCGCTCGTAGATGGCCCCCACCGGGCAGTGAGCCGCGCATTGACCGCATTTGATGCAGGGGCTTTCACCCAAAGGCGCATCCGCTGCGCTGGCGATTTTTCCCTTGATTCCCCGTCCCAGAAATTCCAGGGCCCAAACATTCTGCACTTCCTGGCAGACCTTGACACAGCGCCCACAGCGGACACATTTTTCCGGGCAAAGAACAATGGCCGGGTTGGAATCGTCCACGGGAAGATCCCGAAGAACCTTCTTAAAAGGGCTTTCCCGGATATCAAAGTCGGAGGCCAATTCTTGTAATTCACAGCTTCCGTTTCGGGGACACTGGAGGCAGTCATTGGGATGATTGGAAAGGATCAACTCCAATATGACCCTCCGGGTAGCAATAATTTCCGCATCGTGGGTAATAATTTCCTTTCCTTCCATACCGCCGTCTACCTGGGTACAGCAGGCCCTGAGCATCTTGGGATTGCCGGCAATGCGGACTATACAAATTCCGCAGGAAGCCCAGGGGGGAAGATCCGGATTATAACAAAGGGTAGGAATCTTTATGTTTGCTTCTTTGGCCGCATCAAGAATCGTTACTCCTTCTTCGACCTTAACAGGAATACCGTTTATTTTTAGGTTTACCATCATCACTAGCTCCTTTCTAACCCTTTAGGATTGCGCTGAATTTACAGGTCTTAAGACACTCGCCGCATTTTAAACAGGCGCTCTGATCAATTATAACGGGAGGCCGTTTTTTGTCCGGGTACTTCGCCGCATCCTCCGGTGTAATGCAGTTGGCGGGACATTTTTTTGCGCAGGCTCCGCAGCCTATACATTTTGCCGGATCAATCATAAAACGCACCAGGCTCTTGCATTTGCCGGAACGGCACTTCTTGTCCCGGATGTGTTCCATATATTCTTCGGGAAAGTTCTTGATCGTGGACATGACGGGGTTTGCCGCGGTACAGCCCAGCATACAAAGAGAAGCCTTGGTCATCGCATCGCCAATGGATTTAAGTTTATCCAAATCCTCTTCTTCTCCGTTGCCCTTGGCAATTTTTTCCAAAAGCTTAAGGATCTGGGTGGTACCGATCCGGCAGGGTGAACACTTGCCGCAGCTTTCGTCCACGCAGAAATCCATGTAGAACCGGGACACGTCCACCACGCAGTCATCTTCGTCCATGACGATCATACCGCCGGAACCCATCATGGAGCCGTTGGCGGTTAAGGTTTCAAAATCAATGGGGAGGTCCAGGGATTTTTCCGTAAGGATTCCACCCGAGGGGCCGCCGGTTTGAACACCCTTGAACTTCTTGCCGTCCTTAATGCCCCCGCCGATTTCGAAAACAATTTCCCTAAGGGTAGTACCCATGGGCACTTCCACCAGTCCGGAATTAAGGACTTTACCGGTCAGGGCGAATACTTTTGTACCCTTGGATTTTTCCGTACCGATTTTGGCAAGCCATGCGCCGCCCCTGGCGGTAATTATCGGAATATTGGCCAGGGTTTCTACGTTGTTAATAATCGTAGGCCGCTGCCACAGTCCCTTGTTTGCCGGGAAAGGAGGCTTGGGTACGGGCATTCCCCGGTTCCCTTCGACGGATTTTATTAACGCCGTTTCTTCGCCGCAGACAAAGGCCCCGGCGCCAAGGCGAATTTCAATGTCAAAATCAAAGCCCGAACCCAGGATATTTTTCCCCAAAAGGCCGTATTTCTTGGCCTGGTCCAGGGCAATTTTTAGCCGGTCAATGGCCAGGGGATATTCAGCCCGGATATATACAAAACCCTGGTTTGCGCCGATGGCTTTACCGGCGGTGATCATCCCTTCGATGATTGAATGGGGATCTCCTTCAATGGTGGACCGATCCATGTAGGCCCCCGGATCCCCTTCATCGGCATTACAGATCACATACTTAATGTCCCCCTGGGCTTTACGGCAAAGATCCCATTTTAGCCAGGTGGGAAAACCCGCCCCGCCCCGTCCCCGGAGTCCCGAGGCTTTAACTTCTTCGATTATCTGCTCCTGTGTCCACTGGAACAGGACTTTTTCCATGCCGCTGTAACCTTCCCGGGCTATGTATTCGTCAATATTTTCGGGGTCAATAACGCCGCAGTTACGAAGCACCACCCGGAACTGTTTTTGGTAGAATTTAATGTCTTCGATAGCTGTTTCTTTCTTTGCCTCATCTTCTTTGTAAAGGAGCCGCTTGACTTCCCGCCCCTTGACGATCTGTTCGGCAATAATTTCCCTGGCATCTTCGGGCCTTACATCCACATAAAAAGATTCTTCCGGAAGTACCTTGAGGATGGGGCCCCGTTCACAAAAACCGAAACAGCCGGTTTGTACAATCTGGACTTCCTTGGTCACGTTTTGGGCTGCGGCTTCCTTAATTAGCTCGTCGTAAATTTCCTTTCCCTTGTTGGACTCGCAGGCAGTACCGCCGCAGCACAGGATAAAATGATTATACGCCATATTTCGCTCCTATTTCATTATATCCGCTGCGGGCTTGTGAAGGATATTTTTTTCCAACAGTTCCTTGCCCAGGATATGTTTAATAACGATTTCTTTTGCCACCGCCCCATCCACATTACCGTAGATCACATTGGGCATGCCCGGAGCGATAAGTTCCACGGTGGGTTCGGAATGGCAAAGTCCCATACATCCGGTTTGCCTGACCATAACCTTGTCCACCAGTTTGTTATCGTCCAGGGCATTAATAAATGCATCCAGGGTATTTTTAGCTCCGGCGGCAAGACCGCAGGTTCCCATACCTACAATAATCTGGATGTCCTTTCCTTCGGCTTCGCGCCGCTGGATGTCTGTCTTCTTGGTTTCCCTGAGCTTTCGAAGCTCGTCCAATGTCATTGCCATTTCCTGGTCTCCTTAATATGTTTTTCTTCCACTATCAACTACTAATCACTAACTACTAACTACTATCATCATCTTCACCTTCAAGGGATCGGAGGTATTTCCCCAGCAACACCAGGGATGAAACATCTTCCAAATCTCCCCCCAGGACTTCCACCAGTTCCGTCCTTTTTAACTCATAGTCCAGCCCACCGTTTCCGGAGGCCAGGCGGCTTCGCTTAATTATTATCTCTTCCGGGCCGGTAAAGAGCATTACGGTCCGGAAAAGACCGGGAATGTCCCCCACCGGGGGAGTATCCATATTACCCAGATCAAACCATGCTTCCACGGTGGTACCGGCTTCGCTGACAACAGGTTCCGGCCCGCCGGTATCAATACCGCCCTTGCGCAGGGTTCTTTCACATCCGGCCTTTGCAGTACTTATTTTCCAGCCGCCTCCCGACTGAAGGGCGGTCTGGATAAGAAAGGGGATTCCCAGCCCCACCTTTCTTCCGGGATGTTTTACCCCGTCCGTAACAAAGGGATCCATCGCCCTGTCCAACCCTTCGGCGCTCATCCCCTTACCGTTGTCTCCGGCGATAAACCGGAATTCTTTTCTATCTATTCCCAAGGTTTCCCGAATTTCCAAGACTACCTGGGCGGCCCCCGATTCGGCACAATTCTGGGTTATATCCGCCGCCAAATCGGTCAAATTAAAATGCAACAAAAACCTCCGCTACGGTTTTAATTGCGGTATTTGGCGATTATTTCCGGCAGCATGTCCTTGGTTACTTTTCCGTAGGTATCGTTACCCACCACAATAACAGGCGCCAGTCCGCAGCAGCCAACACAACGGACCGGATCAATGGAAAAAAGACCGTCTTCAGTAACCCCGTCTTCTGCTATACCCAGGATACTCCGGGCTTCTTCTATTAAATCCTGACCGCCCTTCAGATAGCAGGCGGTCCCCAGGCATACGGAAATCTTATACTTGCCCGGTTTAGTGGTCTTAAAAAAGTGATAAAAAGTAATAACCCCGTAGATCCGGGCCAGGGATATGCCTGTAAGAAGGGAAAGTTTTTCCGCCGCCGGATGGGAAATAAAACCAAAGGTTTCCTGGGTCTTATGCAGAATCATGATTAGACTCCCCGGTTTTACCTTCCATTCATCAATAAAAGCAATTAATTCAGGAGGAAACGTAATTTCTTCCTTCACCGCCGTTTGCGCTACCGCTTGAGCCATGAAAACCCCCAAAGAGATAATTTAACCCATTATAGGGGAAGTTGTTTTTTTTTGCAAGAGAAAAAATTAGCAGCATGGATTATTATAATCTACTGGATATAGACACACTGCGGGAAAGCTTTGCACCTTGAAGGTGAAGCCTCAGGGTGAAGCCCCAGGGTAAGCCTGGGGGATTTGTGTTTTTCTTAGTTCGGCGGGCCATTCTATGCCTCTGACATTCCTGCCTGTTCCTTTCATTAAATAAGGGTTAATAATCTGAAACTTATATGTTGCATAGTTATCATTTATCGAAATTGTAACGGATGAACCATTTCGATCCCATGAATTATTCTGCCTGCCGTTTTTGACAATCAAGAGAACATCATCTTCAATAAATTGCCATTCTTCCTGATCTAAGTTTGAATTGCCATTCAAAGGAACCCTGGTCCAAATTGTCCCAAGCAGCGATTCATCTTCCGTTTTTTGAATTAAGGGGATTTTTTGCGTTGATTTGCAGCCAACAAATCCGGCCGCTGACAGTAATAGTACCAGTATTAAACATAAAAAATGTTTTTTCACTACAGATAATTTCGGTAAATTTGCATGCATTAATAAGATAATATATTTTATCACATAATTTGATTTATATAAAAGCGCCATGCATAGTTCTGCCCTATAGGGGGTATGAAAACCCTATTATATTTTCTCCTGCTGGCAATAGTTTCTTTACCTGAGCTGTTTGCCCAACAAATGCCAACCGAAGAATCAAGACATGATCCTGTGCTGGTTCCTGAACTCCTCCATAGTGGTTCCTGGGAAAGCCGGCATAACCTTGTCACCCGCACTGATTT
>JAIRRF010000293.1 GCA_031256115.1 Treponema sp. | reverse complement strand
GTAAAAACCAGAGTATAATCCGCCGGATTTAGGGCCAAAGTCAAAAAAGCCATTACGGCCTTTCCGTTTACCGATTCCAGATCTTTTATTTCCAGGGGCTTATAAACCGGATGATCCCCGTATAAAAGCCGGACAAGTTCTTTTGAAAAAAGTCTTTCGGGATTATCCGTTTCCTGCAATAGCCGGGTTTTTTGACGATCCAGCACCAAATCTAAACCGGTTTGATCGATCCGGGGTCTGGAGAAAGATGCATAAAGCATTTGGAACAGTGCAGGTAAATCTTTTATTGTTGAAGAACCCCGAAGACCCCTATTATAGGATCCTGTCCAAAAAGACAAAGAAAGTTGTTTGCCGGAAAGAAAATCCAGAAGTTCAGGTTTTGACAGGGAGCCCAGGCCGGAAGCGCTTTGTATTTCCGCGGCAAGTCTTGATGAATGTACTATTTCTTCCGGTAGAAAGCCCAGACCGTCAAGCAGTCCCTCTGCTCCGGAAACGCATACCGTTCCTCCCCGGGCCAGGGCATAAAAATCCAGTTCGTTGTTTTTGTTGGCCGTCGAAAAAAGAATTAGCCGCATACCATTACTAAGTTCCCAAATTTCCGCTCCGGATGATTCCAGCCGGACCGAGACAATTTCTCCGGGTTCGACATCTTCGTTTACCAGGCTGGAAACTGTTGTTCTTTCCCTGGGAGGATCAATAGGAGTGTTCCGGCTTTTTTGTACCAGGTCAGAAATAACCCCTTCACCGGAAAGAACTGTTACTTCAGGAGAGACGCTTATCACCGTCAAATCATCATCGGCGTAGTAGTTTTTTATGACAGAATTTATTGTTCCCAGAGATATGCCGGGAAGGAGACGCCTTGCCGCATTCAGGATCCATTCCGGATCTGAGACAAACTGCTCTTGCAGAAAATTGGCGGTTAACTCTTCAAGTATATCCGTTGATTCTATCCGGTCTTTTTCTCCCTCCCTTGTTTCCAAATTGGAAAGAAAGGCGGCCTTTGCCCGGCTTAGCTCGATCTGTGAAAAACCAAAACGGAGGATCCGCTCCTTTTCCAAAAGAAGCGCTTCCAGAGTTTCCTGGTTTCGCCCTGCTTTGGAATTGGCGGCCATAATATGATACCGGGACTTTTGCCCGTAACGGCTGTTCCAGGCGCCTATTGCTATATACGGGGTGTCTTCCGCTGCAATTTTTTCATTAAACCGGAAGTCTATTAACATATCGAATAAATAATCAAGTATCTCTTCCCGGAAATCCTGGAGGGTTCCGTTTTGAACCTGGGGGCTGCGTTTGTAGTAAAGGTATATGGTTGAATTGGGTAATTCTTCATCGGTTATTACTGCTGTAGTAATTGATCCTTTTTGTGGATCCGGTAATTCGTATCGAGGCCGGAATAGAGTTGTAGTCGGAACGGGGGCTGTAAAATGATCGGCCAATTCCTTCTCTAGGATTGCTCCGTCAAAATCTCCTACAAGGATTACCGCCATATTATCTGTCCTGTACCAGGAACGGTAAAAACTTTCAAGTCTTTCCGCCGTTACGGTTTGGAGTATCTCCGGCAATCCGATGGGATTCCTTTCAGCAAAAAGGGATCCCTGGAAAATAACCGGCAGCATCTGCCGCCTGACCCGTTCACGGGCACCCAAACGGGAACGATATTCTTCCAGTATAACTGCCCGCTCCTTTTCTACCTCCTCGGGATCAAAGGTGATTGCCCAGGTCCAGTCGTCCAATATTGCCAGGGCCTGTCCCGGGATTCTTTTTATACCGTCTTCGCCATACTCGACCGGGGTTTCAATGCCGTAAACTGTTTCTTCAAAACTTGTATACGCATTTACCTCCGGACCAAAACGCATTCCCAAAGAACGGAGATAATTAATCAGTTCTGCCCCGGGAAACCGCTTGGTTCCATTAAAAGCCATATGTTCCACAAAGTGGGCCAAACCCCGTTCGTCATCCTTCTCAATAACAGATCCGGCATTTACAGCCAGGGTCAGGTAAGCTCGGCCTGTGGGGAGTGAATTTTCCAGGATATAGTAATGCAAACCGTTGGCTAATGTTCCTTTTCGCAGGCCTGTTTTGGGTGGAAGGGGGTCCTCCGGCCTGCCAAGTCCGCCGAACAGGGCGTTTTGAGGCAGGGTAAAGATAGGGTCCTGGTTCGCCAGGATTTGATTTACAAAAATTAAGGAAAAAAGAACAAAGAAATTAAAAATTTTTCTTAAAATAATCATACATTAAAGTATACAAAAAAAATATTTTAAGTTATACTTATTTTCGGAGGCAGTAATGAGACTTTTAACAAGGTCCGATTTTGACGGTCTTGCCTGCGGTGCTTTGCTGGAACACCTTGGACTGATAGATGATTACAAATTTGTACATCCCAAAGATATTCAGGATGGCTTAATTGAAGCCGGTCCCGATGACATATTAGCTAACATTCCTTATGTCAAGGGCTGTAAATTGTGGTTTGACCACCACAGCAGCGAATCCGAAAGGCTGGGTGATGATACCCATTTTGAGGGTTTTTCCCGGGAAGCTCTTAGCTGCGCCAGGGTGATTTACGATTATTATGGCGGAGACGAAAAACTGGGCCGTTTTAAAACCATGCTTGAGTATGTGGACAGGTTTGATTCCGGAGATCTAACCAAGGAAGAAATACTTAATCCCAGCGGCTGGATTTTACTGGGTTTTATCATGGATCCCAGAACAGGTTTGGGCCGCTTTAGGAGTTTTACCGTCAGCAACTACGATTTAATGAAGATCCTTGCTAAAGCCTGTAATAATAAATCAATAGAAGAGATCCTTGACATGGAGGATGTTAAAGAAAGGATAACTGTTTACAGGGATGAAACAGAATCCTTTATAAAAATGGTTCAGAAATACGCCAGTGCCGAGGGTAATGCCATTATTGTTGATTTACGCGGCGTAAGAGCCATTCATGCAGGAAACCGGTTTTTAATATATACCCTCTTTCCTGAACAGAATATTTCTGTCTGGATAGTTGACGGAAAAGACAAAAAAAATGTTGCCATTACTGTAGGCTA
>JAIRRF010000045.1 GCA_031256115.1 Treponema sp. | reverse complement strand
GGTAATCCTTTCAATATGGTTTTCACTTCTTTGTCCGATGGAACAGCAAGCTCGCGGACGGCTTTTTCTTTCGGCCTTGCCTTGCTGCCCCGGAAAGGGTTTTGAATGGCGGTGTGCCGCCGGTGTAACCATGTGAAGAATGAGGAAGAGGCAGCGGTTACGATACGGACTGTGGCAGGGCTGTTTTCCGATCCTGTTTTTTCGCTCTTGCTGGTACGGAGGGAATAGATAAAGTCATCGGCCTGGGCGGGTGTCAGTTCCAAAACATTAATCCCCTGGGCGGCGGCCCATGCATCAAGCCGGACGATGGCAGCAGCATAACCGCGCCTGGTGTGTTCGCTTTGCCCAGCATTGGCCAGAAACAGAGACTTTTCTTTTTCGTAATCTATCCCGGCAAGCGATTTTACGGAGATCATTTTTTGGGCGGTTTCCAGCAGGGCGGCAAACTGTACGGCCTGGGCTTTTTGTTCCCGTGTCCACTTGGCAGGATCCGGGAACGTTGCCAAAACCGCCGCCATTTCTTTTACGTCGCTTTCCGTTCTGATTGCCAATTCGTTCATAATATCCCCCGTGTCTTTTTTCCGCTTCATAACGGCATCATCGGCTGTTTTTGTATAACTGATAATATAGGGTTATCTGTTATGTCCCAAATTCCAAAGTCAGGAAAGAATTCTACTTTGTGGAATACGTCTTTGATGTTTCGGCCTGTAGCGTAAAACTTCCCTGTGTTTAATCGTTCTCCAGTTTTTGTATTTATTTCCCGCTTTAGTATAATTATTGTATCTGCCGATGCTACAATACCCTGGCTGCCCAGACTTTGATCCATCCAGTCCCCTTGGCTTTCTTTGCTGTTACCTTTCTTTGCATGGTGTACTGCCAGAATAGCAATGTCCAAACTATCAGCCATTTTTTTAATCTTAGACAGGGCTTTTATTGCGGGTGCGTAATCGTTCATATCCTCAATTTCTGGCATGAAGAGACCCAAGGTGTCGATTATTACAAATTTTATTTCTGGGTTTGTCCTCAAATGGTTTTCAAGGCCACTTAGTCCTCCTTCCCATTTTGTATTAAAGAATAAATCGTCATTCCCGGTAAATCCTTCCTGTTTATTTGCCAGTATGCCTCTGCGCTCTTTTATATTACGCTCATCATCTTCCAGTGATATATGCAAAACCGATGTTTTATTCACAGTGTAATAATCAAGAAATTTTCCCCCGGTAGATGCGGCTTCGGTAAGCGCAAACAGAAGCCAGCTTTTACCGATTTTTGAAGGCCCGAAGAAGATAGTCAGGCCGGGGCCTATGAGATTTTCAACTATCCATTTCCGGGGAGGATATTGTGTTTGCATTAGTTCTTTTGAAGTGATTATTTTCGGTTTTACACAATTAAGCCCAGCGGCCTCTGCATTGATGTTGGTAAGGTTTACGATCAAATCTTCCAAGGGAGTTGTTTCAATAGCCGCATCCAGGCTTGTAAGGCGGTCCCTCATTTTTCCAATAACGGCTTTAATATCGGCCCTGCGTTCCTGCTCTGTTTTTTTTGCTTCGGCTTTCTTTCCATCGGCGGCAAGTACAGTAAGCTCTTTTTGAACGTCTATGCCATTAGCCTCCGCAAAGCCAAGATAGATTGAGATTAATTCCGGGGCATATCCGGTCGCTCTTGCGGCGTTGTCAATAACAGATGCGGTAATAGGCTTATTTTTTATTTGTTCAAAAAACTGTTTTGATTTTTCTTGAAAGTCCATCGTTTACGCCGCCCCGTTATCACGAAATACAGACAGGACCGTATTTTCAGTGTCGCTGTCATTGCCGAAAACATCATGGCGGCTTTTCACATATGACAGGGTTTCGGCCCCGGAGAATTTACAGCGGCAAGCCCGGCCCGCAAAAGATACCTGCCTGTCATGGTGTCCGCCGTAAGCGGATACAGCTTCCTGCGCCAGATCGTCCAGCGTGATCCGGGGCTTATCATAATGCACAGGGCGATCTGCTGCGGCTTTAGTACGGGGCTTGGATCGCTCGGCCTTTGCCTGTTCTTTTTTCTTTTTCGTTTCTTCAATGCGGTCAATAATCAGGCCGTACAATGGCGGAGCTTTATTCAGTTCGCCATGCAAAATATAATCGCCGTTTTCCCTGCGGCTCCCAGGCGCGGTAATCTGCTTTTCCTTGACCTCAACACCCTGCGCCAATTCCCGAAGCTTCACTTCCTGTCCCTTGTATTTGAAATATAAGTGGAACCCACCGGATGGAGTTTGCACATAGCAAGGGAATGAATCTGGCAAACCCTGAAGTTCTGCCGGAAGGGTTTCCCTGGGGAACATCCGGTAAAACGCTTCAAGGCCGTCAGGCTTGCCGGGCTTGCGGTCAATGTCCATGGCCAGGAAGCGGCCATTGATAAACGCTTTGAATCGGCGCTGCCCTTCGTTCCATAAAGCACCTATTTTCTGTAGATCGGTAGTGTAGGTAGACGGATCATTGTCTTTACTTTCTTCATAAAAATATTTAATCGGTATCCCTGCGGCAAGCGTATGTTTTATTGCAGCCGATCCCCGGTACACGTCTTGGGATTCCTCCGGGGCAGTGTTTGCCGTTTTGTTCATGCCGTCAGTAAAAGCGGTTATTGCTTCATCGCATTTTGTCATTGCTGCGGGTGTGGTTATATTTTCCGGCGGTTGCGTAAGCTGCCATATCCCGGATTTGTCTCTGCTGTTATGTTGTCTGCGGTAAATCGACAGCAATTCCCCGCGTGTGAAATACGCGGCGGTTTCGGGCTTCATTCCCCCGCTAACATAAGCGGACATTTTATCGGCAACAAAAGCGGCGATCATTTAATACTCCAGCAACCAGCGCAGGAACCAGCCCCGAAATATCCGGTAATGTAACCAGCCCAGCAGTTTGTGTGAGCTGATCCATCGCGGTATTTTTTCAGGGCTTACAATTTTGTCGCTTACAGTAAACATCGTCCTGCCGGTGTCAATAACCATTTTCTTGTCTGTTTTGGAATAGTAGTAATGCGTAACGCCGTCTACCTTTTCGGTTCTTATTACTTTGCCATCGTATAAAGGATTGTATTCCATTTTTATAGCCCCGGAATTTATGCGGTATACAAGATGCCTCTTGATGCGTAAATAATCTAAACAGGCTTTCAATACCTGCGATTCCGGGGCTGTCATTTACAGCCTTTAGTCTTTCCCTTGATCTTCAGTGCTATTTTCTTGTACCTGGATTTGTTTGGAACAACGCAGACTATTTCAAACCCTTTGCCATAGCGGAATTCTCTAAGCCGCCGGGATACCGTGTCAGCATGATTATTTTTAGAAGGCGGGTATGCCCTGAAAACGTCCCGCTTCAGATCCCACAAACCGAATTCATGATCCATCGGGTATTTTTCCAGCAGTTCCCTTACTGCTTCACTCATAGATTTCATGCGGCTCCTCCCGTATCAGCTTCTTTCGTTTCTGCTTCCCGCTGGTTTTCCGTTGTCGAATAAATGACACTCATTACCCGCCCGTTATGGATATTTGCGGTTACGGAAACAGAGCCGTATTTAAGCCCTGTAGCGTTGGT
>JAIRRF010000190.1 GCA_031256115.1 Treponema sp. | reverse complement strand
CCATTTTCTTTTTCACTATATACTTTCGGGCAAGGGCAGGTTCCTGTCCACTAACGACAAGGGGGCAGAAGAAATATATTCCCTGGAGGGCGGGCAGGGTTTTCTGATATGGCCTCACCAACAAACCTTTTATACTGCCGATGAAAAGAATCCCTGGGTTTACGCCTGGGTTGACTTTGACGGCCTGAAAGCCAGAGAACTGGTAACCCAGGCCGGCCTGACCTATAATAACCCCATCTATATCAGTAAAAATAACGAAGAAAAGGAGAAAATGAAAAACGAACTGCTAACCATAGTTAACAGCCAGAACAGTCTCCCCTTATCCACCATAGGGCATTTGTATCTGTTTATAAGCGCCCTGATTGCGTCTTCCTCAATGAGGAAAGAAGTAACCGGCAGCGGACTTCGTGACATGTATATTCGTGAGGCATTGACCTTTATTGAGCAGCATTACCACGAAAACCTGGGAGTAGAAGACATTGCCGCCTTCTGCAGCCTTGACCGCAGCTATCTGGGTAAAATTTTCAAAAATGTACTCAATACAAGTCCCCAGGACTTTCTCATCAGTTACCGGATAAATAAATCCTGCGAACTTATGAAAATAACAGACCATACAATTGCAGAGATTAGCGAAATGGTTGGTTATCCCAATCAGTTTAACTTTTCCCGTGTATTCAAGAAAACTATAGGAACATCACCACGGAACTGGCGGAATAAGAATAAATATCAAAATACGATATAAGGAAGGGTTTTATGACTTACATACCGACAGTTGCCATTGCCGGGCTGGGAAGCCGGGGTCGTCACACATATGCGAGATATGCTGAAATGAATCCGGATAAAATGAAAATAACAGCCCTGGCTGATACAAACCCCGGACGGGTAAGAGAAGCTGCGGAAACATTCCGGGTTTCCGGGTCCAATTGTTTTAACAGTGCCGCAGAACTGCTTGCGGCAGAAAAACTGGCCGACATACTTTTTATTTGCACACCGGACAGTGACCATTATTACACAGCTATGACAGCACTGGAAAAGAAATATCATCTGTTGCTGGAGAAACCCATTTCCGTAAATCCGGCAGAATGTATAAGCATAGCTCAGTCGGCGAAAGAACACGGACGGCATGTCGTAGTGTGCCATGTTCTGCGTTATACTTCGTTCTATGCAAAAATTAAGGAAATTATTAATTCCGGGCGCATCGGAGAGATTGTGGCAATCCAGGCAATTGAGAATGTGGGATATTATCACCATGCTCACAGTTTTGTACGCGGCAACTGGCGCAATTCAAAGGAAACAAGTCCCATGATACTGGCTAAATGCTGCCATGATATGGACATACTGCTCTGGCTTTCCGGCCGGCATGTGCAAAACATTCACTCCTACGGAAACCTATACTATTTTAAACCTGAAAAAGCGCCGGAAAGCGCAGCACTGCGTTGCCTGGATGATTGCAAAGCAAAAGATAGCTGTCCATACGATGCAGAGAGAATTTATATCAACTCCACGCAGACCGGCGTTACAGCGGGGAATACAGACTGGCCGAACAATGTCGTTACTGATCCGGTAACGGAGGAAAACCTGCACCGGGCGATAAAAACCGGGCCATACGGACGCTGTGTGTTTCATTGCGACAACGACGTGGTTGACCACCAGGTAGTAAATCTTGAAATGGACAATAAAGCAACAATCAGCTTCACCATGTCGGCCTTTACCGGAACTATTTCCCGGCATCTGAAGGTGATGGGTACTTTGGGTGAAATAGAAGCGAGTATGGAGACAAATATTGTTAAAACACATGTTTTCGGCCAGGAGCCGGAACTTATCGACACAAATCTCAACAATGCGGAGATATCCGGAAGGGAACCACGCATCGTTGATACGGCGCCTGACCACTTGCAGTGGTCAGATACCGGTCATGGGGGCGGTGATTTTCGCATGATGGATAGTTTCTTGAAGCTATTCACCACCGGAGGAGAGGCATTGACTTCCGTAGATAATTCTGTGGAAAGTCATCTTGCCTGTTTTGCGGCGGAATATTCCCGAACGCACGGCGGAATAAGCGTTCCTGTCAAGAAAATAGTTGAACTTTATAGGGAGTATAAAAATGATTAATAACATTCGGTTTTTTGACTATATTCCT
Source organism: Treponema sp. (assembly GCA_031256115.1). Lineage (GTDB taxonomy): Bacteria > Spirochaetota > Spirochaetia > Treponematales > Breznakiellaceae > WRIV01. The sequence goes on along the minus strand of JAIRRF010000190.1, from coordinate 3,580 downwards.
GCCGTTCTTAGCCCCTGGTTTAATGATGATAAACCTCTTTGGTTTATACTTAACTGCATAAAAGAGACGATATACACAATAGTTAATGCAAATCCCGAAAAATATAAAGAGATTAGCCGGGGGATTTTTACAGATAAAAATGTAAAAATGGATAAATATGTAGAAATCTACGGACCCGCCCTTATTGGAGAGGGCTGTGAATTACGGCATGGTGCTTTTATACGTGAAAATGTAATTATTTTAAATAACTGTGTTATAGGAAATTCCACAGAAATAAAAAATTCCGTGCTGTTTAATAATGTACAAGCCCCTCATTACAACTATATTGGCGATTCAATTCTTGGCAATTACGCTCATTTAGGCGCCGGCGTAAAAATATCAAATGTTTTACTGTTAAAGGATAAAAGGAAAAGGGTTGAAGAACTCCAAAGAAACGGTAAATTCGGATTTTGTAATGAAGTTTCCGGCGCAAAAGAAACCTTTCAATTAAAAAAAGTCAAAATAAAAATGCCTGACAGTAAATGGGAAGATACGGATCGTGAAAAATTTGGCGCAATAATAGGTGATTATGCCGAAATAGGTGTTAATACTGTGATAAATCCCGGTACATTACTCGAAAAAGATATTTTTGTACCATCTTCAATAAATATTGGCGGTTATTTCAGAAAAGATTTTGTATTCTCCAGAAATATTATATATGAGTCCGGTAATCAAGGTTTCACTGAGAACAAACCTGTTTGAAAGGACCTGATAGCTTGCCTATTCCTGCTCCAGCAGCACTTCCACGTCCAGCTCACAGGCAGTACAGGGCACGGTAATACCCCAGTTTTCCAGAACTTCCGGATGGATCTCCCCAAATACCCCGATACTCCTGCCCCGGTACATAATGGCCGCCGCCCGTCCGGGGATAAAGCGGCTGTCTGATTTTTCCTCTACTTCATAAGTCCGGGAAAGATAATAAAACAGGGTCTGTAATTCCGCCGAAAGGGTATTAAAATTGGCGTCCGTCCCCGCATGGAGGAAGCCCAGATACTGCCGGGTTACGGAGCCGTAATTTTCGCTTTCTTCCAGGTACGCCGTCTTTCCGGTCTCGAAAATCCGATGGGGGTACACGGCATGGGCCGAAACGGACTCGCTCTGCAAAAGGGAAGGAAGGATCGAATCCCGGACATATTCGTAGTTTTCCGTCATGGGGTTGGAAATCCGGATTAAAACTTTGTCGTCCCGCTGCATCCTGTCAGCCAGATCCTTGCGGGAACCCAAATAGTTGTAGATCATCTCCTGATAAGCCAGACCCGCCATAATTTCCTTGATCCTTCGGCTAAAAACCGTTACCGGCCCCAGGCGTCCCATGGTAAAGTCCCGGGGGCGTTCAGGTTTAAAGGAGCTTAAGCCCCGGCCAATCATAATATCTTCCATTACATCCGCAGCATGGAGATAATCATTCCGGTATTCCGGCGGCCAGGCCCTGATTCCGGCTATTTTTGACTCACCGTTTTTTCCATATTCGGCGTCTTCTGTCTTTTCTGCCCGGACTCCCATTCGGGCCAGAGCTTTAATACAATCATCCGTACTTATTGCCTCTCCCAGGAATTTTTCGATCCGGGCAAGGGAACAAAATACCGGCTCCTGAAAATAGTATGGGGTAATGCATTCCCGTCCAAAGGGAGTGTCGAACTCGTAATCAATCTCCACGGGCTCGATGGTAAAACCGTTGTCCGAGAGGTCGCAGGCGACGATGGAGGCTGCCAGGCTAAGGGACATTTGATCCGCTCCGGTAAGCTCCACAAAAATATCGCTGTCTCCGGCCTGGACTGCGCCCAAATCGTTTGAGTTGATGATCGGCGGATACGAGAGTATAAAACCCTGTGAATCGGTTAACAGCGGATGGATGGGTTCCTGTTCCAGGATAAAGGCGTATTCTTTGCCCTTGGGGTGTTGTTTTAAAATTTCCCGCAGGGTAAGCCCCCCCCCCTCCCACTGACGGGGCACAAAGGAAATCGAATCGGGATCCACCCCCTTATAGATAATAGGCCAGCTTATCCGGGAAATCCGGTAGAGTCCCATGGAAATAGTCCGCCGTTTCCGTCCGAAATTCCAAGCCAGCTTTTCCTGGGTTTGGATCATATCCCTTAGCCGGGGATCATTGATTATTGTCGCGGATGCAACAACGCCCGCCCGGTATGGCCGAACCTGTTTAACGCTTGCTTCGACAATAACCCTGTATCCGGCTTTTTTTTTGTCATTGGGCCATGAAAAAAAGGAATATTCCGGTATTATTCCGCCATTATAAATACGAAGCTGGCGGGCGCATCCTGCGGTACCCCAAAGATCCGGCCTGTTGGTATCGTTCAGTTCTATCTTTAAAATCCGCTCAGAAAACGGAATGGATTTGTCGCTATCTGCAGACCAGGGGTCTGAGTCTAATTCTGCCTTGGCACAGCTTAGGGTTTCTTCCAATTCTTCCCTGGACAATGGCAATGCGTCGTTCCTGCCCCTGGAAAAACCCGCCAGAGAATAAAATGCTTCTTCGTTTACTTCAATTTTTGGCATATTTAGTTTCACTCTTTACAGTAATCTGTTTATCCTTGTTATTCATTGCTTATGGTAAGAATGTTTTTATTTTGTATCCGTTGGTACTCAACATGATTCATTAATTTTTTTACCAGAAAAATTCCCAATCCGCCAATTTCGCGCTCAGATAGAGATTTGTCCAAATCCGGTTCTTTCTGTTCCAGAGGGTTGTAAGGCTTACCCGTATCTTCAAAACGGATAACTGTTTTTTCGTTTACGGAAATAAAGATAGCTGCCTCTCCCATACCCGGTGTGTAAGCGTAATTGGCAATATTTAAAAATATTTCTTCCACTGCAAGATCAATTTCTCCCTGCTGCTTTGGGGGGTAATTATGCCGGTTAAGTTCATTGTTAACAAAGTCCAATACCACTTCGAGGTTTTCCGTCTTTGCCTCAATTTTTAGTTCTTTCATTTTACCAGCATTTCATCCAGAGCGGACATGCCCAAAACATTCTTTACGTTTTCGGATGGACGCTCAATATTGAATTTGCCTCCTATTTCCAAGGCTTGTTTGTACATTTTTAAAAGTACCCGTATTCCGATAGAACTGAGATACTCCACCTGAGCCATATTCAAAATTATATTTATCTGCCCGTCTTTAAGGGCATTTTCCAGTTTAAAAAGAAGCACGTCCGCAGTGTCGACATTCACCCTGCCCTTTACGATAAACTTGCTGGCCCCGGGATTTTTTTCTTCGGTTACAGTAAAAGCTTCGTCTTTCATCGGCTTACTCCTATTAATTGGATTATAGCGGCACAATCTGTATTAATCAACTGCCGCCCGTGCAGTTGCGCCGCTATACCGTAACGCAAGCATCGTTATATCATCAGTCTGTTCTGTACCGTCCGCAAATTGATCGATTTCACGCTTAATGAATGCGGTAAAATCTTTGAGCGGCAAATCAAGGCAATTGTTCATCGTTTCGGGCAGACGTTCTTCTCCGAATAGTTCTTTTTTATTATTCATTGCTTCGGTTATTCCGTCGGTGTATAAAAACAGTTCATC
>JAIRRF010000172.1 GCA_031256115.1 Treponema sp. | reverse complement strand
TTTTCCGGGGATACTGTCATTAGCTGGGCTTCCCTGGATTTTCAGCCATACTTTACTGCAACAGCTTCCAATGCCGGTTATGGCTGGTGGAGCCACGACATCGGCGGGCATATGAAAGGTGTCCATGATGAAGAGTTGGCTGTACGTTGGATTCAATTCGGTGTTTTTTCGCCCATTAACCGGCTACACAGCACCTCAAGCTTGTTTAATGGTAAGGAACCCTGGCACTACAGCACAACAGTTTGCGGAATTATGGCAGAGTTTTTAAGACTCAGACACCGCCTTATTCCCTACCTCTATTCGATGAACCGCAGGGCAAGCCGCGATGGAGAATCCCTTGTCCAGCCTTTATATTACGCCGAACCGGAAAACGATGAAGCTTACCGGGTTCCCAATGAATACTACTTTGGCTCTGAATTGCTCTGTTGCCCCCTGACCGTTTCTTCAAACTGTGAAACCCGGAAAGCGGGATTTAAAGCCTGGCTTCCCCCGGGTATTTGGATTGATTTCTTTAACGGGCGGATCTATTCGGGTGGACGCCTGTTGCAGCTCTGGCGTGGATTGGAAACAATGCCGGTGCTGGCAAAGGCCGGAGGCATTGTTCCTTTGGCAGAAACAACTGCCAATTCGGTAGAAAACCCGATGGCGCTGGAACTGTTTGTGTTTGCCGGAGCTGAGGGCAGTCTCCGGCTTTGGGAAGACCCAGGAGACGGCAAGCCGGATGATTCTGATGAAAATTGGGCCGAAACACTCTTTAGTCTGGACTGGGAGAATGGCCAATTTATTATTTCCCCGGCTCAGGGAAATCTTGCAGCGATCCCTGCTGCCAGAAGCTGGACCCTGCGTTTCTGGGGTTTTGCAGAAACTGCCCTGTACGTCAACGCAGGAGACCGGCAAATCCCGGTCCTGCCGGTTTATGACAAAAGTTTAAACCGCTTATCTCTTTCTATTCCTTCGACACCGGTAAATACCGAAATCCGCATAGAATTTAAGAAGGCCGGACTGGCACAAAACGATACAATGCAAATGCTCTTTGATTTTCTTGATAAAGCCTGGATTGAATACGACACTAAAAGCCGTGTATTTGATCTGTTAAAAATCAACAGTTCCCCAGTTTCATATATGGCTGCTTTACATTCACTGGATTTGTCAGATGCAATTTATTCCGGCATTTCTGAGATTCTCTGCGCCTGCATTGATAATTCCTGATACTATGTTATAATATAGATATCCACAAAATCAGGAGGAAAAATTAATGAAGAGAATGCTGTTATTAAGCATAACGGTTATGTTGTTGCTTATAATCGGGTTTGTTTCTTGTTCAGGCGGAAAATCCGGTGGAGCTTCCGGTAAAGAAATTACCCTGGTTAGCAACAAAATTGAAATTGACGCAGCCCTGAAAGAATATGCTGCAATTTACGAAGGGCAGACCGGCATAAAGGTCAACATAATAAGCTTCGGCGGAGAGACTCCCTATGCTCCGAACATCGCAGCCATGTTCAATTCCGGTACGGAGCCTGAAATCTTTGTTATTGAAGGCAAGGCCGGATACGATGATGCCAAAGGGTCAGGTAGAATCGCCGATCTTTCCGGCGAACCCTGGGTAAGAGACACTGATGTGGCGTATCATGACCCGGCGGATGGTAAAGTTATCGGTTTTCCTGTAGCAATTGAAGGCTGGGGCCTTGGTTATAATAAAGCGCTTCTTGCCCAGGCAGGGGTAGATCCCAATACACTGACAAATGTTGCAGCCATCAGGGCCGCATTTGAGAAAATCGACTCCATGAAAGCCCAGCTTGGCATTGACGGCGTTGTTTCAATGGCAGCAGGCCCCGGCATGACCTGGGTAACCGGACTCCATGGAATGAATGCCTACCTTACTCTTGATCTGCCTTACAACGATTCCACCTTATATATCGACATGCTGAACCGGGGTGAAGTTGATAATGCCCGTTTAACCAAATTTGCCGAGTATTATAATTTGCTGTTCCAGTATGCTATCAGGAACACCCTGCTTACCGGCGGCTACGACCAGCAGTTAGGTGATTTCGCCGTTGGCAAAACCGTGTTTATCCACCAGGGCAACTGGACAGATCCGACTTTTAAGGAATTGGGCGTAACCATGGAGATGGGCTATGTCCCCCATGCATTTCTTGATAAAAATACAGACGCTATTTTTGTCGGAGCACCTTCATGGTATCTTGTGAATCCAAAAGCCCCAAATGTAGAGGAAGCCAAAAAATTCCTTGCAGCTATGGCCAGTACCAGTGAAGGCCATGATTATATGGTAAATAAGGCAGGAATGGTTCCGGCATTTAAATCCGTTACATTGAGTCCCGCAGGACAATTATCGCGGGCTGTCCAGGAATGGGCCGGTAAAGGTAAGATCTACGCCTGGCAGCAGAATGAAATGCCTGCCGGTTTTGGTATGGATATTATGGGGCCGGTATTCCATCAGATGGCCGCGGGGGAAATAAATACCCAGGGCTTTGTAAGGCTGTTTACCGAGGCAGTTGCCAAGCTTAAATAATGGATAGTTGTTAGTTGGTAGTGGTTAGATGGCTGTTTAAAATAAAGCAGGCTGCAAACATGAAACTTTCGAACAGCAATTCTAACCACTAATAACTATTTACTACCCATAGGAGGCGGCATGGGCAGGGCAATATATAAAAGCGGCAAACAGCAAAATAATCTTCTGTTTTTTTTATTTTTATTCCCGGCAGCCTTTGCTTTTTTAATGGTCATCGTCATTCCGTTCTTCATGGGGGTATACTATTCGTTTACTAACTGGAACGCCATTACCGGCACAGAGGTAAAATGGGTAGGCATACAAAATTACCGGGCTGTAATGTCAGATATTACCTTCCTTAATTCATTTTTGGTTACGGTTGCCTATGCCATATTAAACATCATTGTATTGAATGTTTGCGCTTTTTTTATGGCCCTTTTGGTAACAAGCAAATTAAAATTTAAGGGAATATACCGGGCAGGGTTTTTTCTGCCGAACCTTATTGGCGGGCTTATTCTGGGCTATATTTGGCAGTTTATTTTTAACAATGCCATACCGGCTTTCGGCGGTATGATAAACTTTTCCTGGCTAAAAGAACACCAATTCCTGGCAGACCGGTATTTGGCGCTTCTGGCAATAGTTATTGTCGGAACCTGGCAATATGCCGGTTATATTATGATGATCTATGTGGCGGCAATACAGGGGATTCCCGATACACTTTTGGAAGCCGCTCAAATAGACGGTGCCAACTACAGGCAGCGTCTCAGGCACATAGTGTTCCCATTGGTTGCACCGGCTTTTACGGTTTCAATGTTCCTTACCCTTGTCAACTCTTTTAAACAGTTTGATGTAAACTTTGCCCTTACCGCCGGCGGTCCTTCCGGTATGTTTATGGGCAAGGCAATTATGACCAATGAATTTTTGGCATTAAACATTTATCAAACAGCATTTTCGTTCCGTCAATTGGCCCAGGGACAGGCCAAAGCGGTAATTTTCTTTATTGTTATAACTGTAATTTCTCTTATTCAGGTATGGGTCAATAAAAAGAGGGAGATAGAAATGTGATGAACAGAAAAATTAGCATTCTTGAAATCGTCGCAATTTTACTTTTTCTGCTGTATATGCTACCGTTCGCGATAGTAATAATAAATTCTTCAAAACCGACTCTTACCATTATTATGGATCCGTTGGCTTTTCCCAAAAATCCTTCGCAGCTCATAGCCAACATCAAAGCAATACTTGAAAGTCCCAATGTCCGCTATGTATCATCATTTATTTCCTCGTTAATAATAACAGTTAGTTCTGTCGGCCTTCTTGTGCTAATCTCTTCCATGGCAGGCTGGGTTCTTGTACGGACCAAAACAAAACTGTCCAATATAGTATTTATGGTATTTGTGGCGGCCATGGTAATTCCTTTTCAGGTAGTAATGTTTCCGTTAATCGGTTGGTTCCATCTTCTTGAAGTTAAACTTGGTTTGTTCCAGACACCTTTCCGGATACTGCAGAATTATCCGGGAATTATTCTTGCATATCTTGGTTTTGGATCATCTCTTTCGGTATTCCTTTTCCACGGCTTTATAAAATCGGTTCCGCTTGAGCTTGAAGAAGCTGCCACCATTGACGGCTGCTCAAAACCGGCTACCTTTTTTAAAATTGTTTTTCCCATACTCACCCCAATCACCGTTACCATAATTATTTTAAACAGTATTTGGATCTGGAATGATTTTCTTCTGCCCTTATTAGTGCTTGGTGCGGGTCAAACGGTGCGGACCCTGCCGCTGGCTGTGGCAGGTTTTGTCGGTTCCTTTGTAAGAAGATGGGATTTAATTCTTACTGCAACATTAATGACAATGGCGCCGGTTATTATCCTGTTCCTGATTCTGCAAAAGCATATTATTAAAGGTATTGTGGACGGCGCTGTAAAAGGTTAATGTCTTGAGAACTGTCAGGTGAAGGGAAAAAGCCTCGTTTATGAAGTTCGGAATTTAAAAACTGCCTCCGCCGATCTGTTACTCTATGAAACCCTCTTTCACAATGCCAATGGTTATATCGGTATACGTTCTTGTTTTGAAGAAGGATATCCCGGGGGATTCCCAAGTATCCGTGGTACCTATATCAACGGTTTCTACGATTTTATCCCAATGGCCCAGGCGGAAAAGCTTTACGGCCTTGCGGAAGAAAAGCAGGTCATGCTGAATGTTGCGGATACCCAGGGGATACGCTTATTTTTTGAAGAAGAAGAATTTTGCATGTGGAAAGGCACAGTTCCGGAGAGCCGCCGCAGCCTGGATATGGCCGAAGGCTATTCGGAGCGATTTGTGCATTGGGTATCCCCCGGCGGAAAAGAAGCGGAAATCCGCATACGCAGAATCGCTTCATTTGCCAGGCCTTCTCTTTTTTTGATTAGCTATTCCGTAAAGGCCCTGAATTTTTCCGGCCCTGTCCGCTTTGTATCATGTCATAAGGGAGATGTGGAGAATTTCAGTGATCCAAACGATCCTCGTGTAGCAAGAGAAGCGTTGTGCCGTCTTAAAATAATCCGGGCGGAACTAAAGGAAAATGCATCGTTTATCACCGCCGGGACCATAAAGTCCAAACTGCAAGTTTGCAGCGCGGTAGATCACCGGTTATTGGGCGGATCCATTCTTTCTCCTGCAGCCCGTTCCGGTGGGGATATACAAACCATCCTGACCGGCAATACCGCAGTCTGTAATATTAATACTGACATCAGGGAAAACGAAAGTATTACCCTGTGTAAATATTCGGTCTTTACCGACAGTATCCGGCATGGTGATTATAGGTACCAGGCCGAAAAGGAACTTGCGACAGTCATAACAACGGAACTTCCAGTTCTGTACCGGGAACAAAAGGAATATCTTGATGCCTATTGGGACGATGCGCTGCTTGAGATTGAAGGAGATGAGGACCTGCAACAGGCAGTGCAGTACAATATGTTTCAGCTTGTTCAATCCGCCGGAAAAGACGGTTATGGAATTGCCGCCAAAGGTTTAAGCGGGGAAGGATATGAGGGACATTATTTTTGGGACACCGAAATGTATATCGAACCCTTTTTTATCCTGACTAATCCTCTTATTGCCCGGAGTCTTATTGGGTTCCGTTATTCCATTCTGGAAGAAGCCCGGAAAAATGCTTTGTTGATGGGACATAAAGAAGGGGCGCTCTTTCCATGGCGGACAATTATGGGCAGGGAATGTTCGGGATTTTTTCCCGCCGGTTCCGCCCAATATCATATTAACGGCGACATTGCCTGGTCGGTGGTTTTTTATTACCTTGTTACGGGGGATCTGGATTTTATCGCCGAAAAGGTGCGGAACTTGTTTTTGAATGCGCCCGGCTTTGGATTGACGCGGGTAATTTTTACCAGGGGCAATTCAGGATAAATGATGTAACCGGCCCTGACGAATATACCTGTATTGTCAACAATAATTATTATACCAACGTAAGCGCCCAAAAAAACCTGAACTGGGCGGTTAAATTTTATGAACTGCTGAAAAAAGAAGGAAAACATTTTGAGCTGTGCAAAAGATTGAAGCTTGAAGAAAAAGAGATAGATGCTTTTGCCGAAGCGGCGGAAAAAATGTACCTTCCCTATGATGAAAAAACGGGAATCAATCCCCAGGATGATTCTTTTCTTTCAAAAAAGCGCTGGAATTTTGTACGGACTCCAAAAGACAAATTCCCCTTGCTGCTGCATTACCATCCTCTGTTTCTGTATAGGCATCAGGTCTGCAAACAGGCAGATACGGTACTTGCCCATGTTGTTTTTGGAGATGTCCTTCCTGAAACACGGATGGATTCATTCCTGTATTATGAGGATATTACTACCCATGATTCATCCCTTTCCACCTGTATTTTCGGCATCGCCGCTTCAGGGCTTGGATTTTATGAAGACGCCTACAGGTATTTCGGTAATTCCGCAAAGCTTGATCTCTTAAATGTCCCGGGAAATACCAAAGACGGCCTGCATATGGCCAATATGGGCGGAACTTATATGGCGATTCTTTTTGGTTTTGCCGGTTTAAAGATTACAGAATCGGGACTGTGTTTTTCTCCCCATCTGCCCAAGCTCTGGAAAACATACCGGTTCCATCTGCAATACAAAGGAAGCAGGATACGGGCGGAGATTGCCGCCGGTGAATTCCGTCTTACCCTTCTTTCCGGCAGTAATGTTCCCGTCCGTGTGTACGGTACTGATTATGAATTAAAGGATTTTCTGTTTGTACCTTTGCAGATCGTATCCATGGGGATTCGGAAATACAAGGCCGTTATTTTTGATTTGGATGGGGTTCTTGTTTCCACCGACCGTTATCATTATTTGGCCTGGGAATGTATTACCCGGGAACTGGGAATACCCTTTGATGAAAAACTCAATAATTTGTTAAAAGGCGTTTCCAGAATGGAAAGCCTGGAAATCATTCTGAAAAGTGGCAAACATATTTTGGAAGAAAAAGAAAAAATAGCTTTGGCGGAAAAAAAGAACGATCTTTACCGGAGATGTCTAGAAGCTTTGGATTCTACTTCAATAGAAGCCGGCGTTGTAAGCATATTAAAACATTTAAAATCGATGGGGATTAAAATTGCCGTTGGTTCTTCCAGCAAAAATGCCCGGTATATTTTGGATAAAACCGGCCTTGCTCCCTGGTTTGATGCGGTAGTGGACGGGAATGATATTACCCAAACCAAACCCCACCCGGAAGTGTTCTTAAAAGCAGCCGAATTATTGGGGGTTGTTCCGGCGGAGGCGCTGGTTGTAGAAGATGCTACGGCGGGTATTGAAGCGGCCCATACCGGCGGTTTTGACAGCGCCGCCCTGGGTGATGCATGTAATTCCCCGCTTGCCGGCAGCCGGATTGACAGGCTTTCCGGGTTGTTTTATGCAATATGATTAGACTTGTTTAACAACTCGGTTAGTTGTTAAACAAGTCCTGCATTTTTTGGGCTTTTAGCCCAAAAAAATGCGTTTTTCAGCGGAAGTTGTTCAAAAACTGAAGTTTTTAAACAACTCTATTCTGTATTTGGCAGGAAAAACAGCCTGAGGATACCTGAAGATGCCGATAATTTATTTTAGGAACTTCTAAAAACTTCAGTTTTTAGAAGTTTTCGTACCCTATGGAGAAAACCGCATTTACGTAATTCTTTTCCAGATAGCAATTAGCGGTTTTCTCCGCAGAACCTCTAAAAACCTAAACAAGGTTTTTAGAGGTTCCATTATACTTATATAGTAAGAAGATTAAATCGGAGGCGGAATGGCGAAATTTTCTGACGCAGATAAACATCATTACCATGAAAAGATTAAACCATTTCGGGATAAAGTTCATGTAATCAGTACAAAAGAAAAAACTACCCTTTTATCGATACAAAAAGAACCCGCCGGAGCGGCCGCAAAACGCCTTACGCTGGCAAGCGATATGTTGGACCTAGCCTCGTACCATATAGTCATTAATCATATCTCACAATCGAAGCTGAAGTTAAAGGAAGAGGCCGCACTTAACGACAGCCGAAAATCCGTCTATAAAAGTGTAATCTATCTTGAAGAGGTAGTAAGCAATTATGTGGATGTGCCTTATTCGGATTATGAGGAAAGACTCGGGGAAATTGTTTTCATGGATGCTGCTCAACGATACAAGTTAGTAAGGAAAATGGGCATTACGATTGACCTGTTAAAAAACGCCTACGGGGATAATACCAAATGGCGCTGGACCTTTGTCGAATTGGAGGGACGTTTTGCGGCGGTGGCAAAGAACATCCTGGATCTGAAAAACGCCGTAACCAATACGGATCCCCGGTCTCCGAATTATGAACCTACGGTGGGCCATCTGCGGTTGATAAAAAGACTTCTGGGCCAGGCTGCGGACCGGTACCGGGAAAAATATGAATTATCCACCAACCGTGGCGACGATTTTAAACTGGGAATTAATTTCCTTGGCGCCCTGCGGCGTATTCATGTGCTGATGGGAGACAGGGACGATGCGGAAACGGTAAAAAAGAAACAGGAAATCTGGTCGGCCAAGCTTGAGGCCGACATCAAGCGTATGGAAGCCCAGAAGAAAGCGTGAACGGAAAAACGCATTCGGGTCTTAAGGAATTCCGGACCCTTCTTCCCTATTTAAAAAAATACCGTATTCCCTACATTTTGGGTTTTTTCTGCCTTATTGTTGTGGACGCAGCCCAGGCGGTGATTCCCCAGTTTGTCAGAGCAGCGGTGGACAGGATTAGTTCCGGAGATTTTGAATGGGTGGAAGTATTCCGGCTTTGCCTGGCCATGCTGGGCGTTATGGCCCTGGTCGCTTCCGGACGCTTTCTTTGGCGTTATTTTATCCACGGTTCTTCCCGCCGTATCGAGACAGAGCTTAGGGAAACCCTTTTTTCCCATTTATTAACCCAATCCTATGATTTTTTTCAGAAGCATAAAATCGGGGATCTGATGGCCAGGTCAATTAACGACATCAGCCAGGTCCGTATGGCTCTGGGCTGGGGTGTGGTTACCCTGGTGGACGGGACAATCATGACGACATTGATCCTGGTGATAATCTTTATCCAGGATCCCCGGACCGCCGCTTTTTGTTTAATCCCCTTGCCATTAATAACCATACTGATGCTTTTTTTCGGCAGAACCATAGGCCGGCGATTTTACCGGGCCAATGAAACCTATTCGGCCATGAGCGATACGGTACAGGAAACTTTTGCCGGTATCCGGGTTGTCAAATCTTTTGTAAAAGAATGGTGGTTTACCAAAAAATTCGAAAAGAACAATGACGAATACCGGTCAGCCAATATGGATTTAATTAAAATCTTTGGCATTTTTTTTCCTTTGGTTAGTTTTCTTGGGGGACTAACTATGGTCATTCTTCTTTTGGTTGGGGGCAGACGGGTAGTATTGGGTTATTTAAGCGCCGGAGAACTGGTAGCCCTGTTTAGTTATTTTCAAATGCTAATCTGGCCCCTGATGGGAGCGGGTTTTATGGTGAACATGGTCCAGAGGGGAGCCGCCAGCATGGGCAGGATTAACGAACTGCTTCACAGCGAAGCCTCCATAAAAAGTCCCGAAACGCCTTTGCAAACTCTTCATAAAGACGGCTCCGGCATCGAAATAAAAAATCTTTCGTTTAAATACCCGTTAATGGCAGCAGATGCTTCAGCGCTTGCTGAAAAAGAACCCATTCCGATATTGAATAATATTACTCTTTCGATCCCCTCCGGTACTGTCCTGGGGATACTTGGTAAAACCGGATCGGGAAAATCAACTTTGGTAAAGACTTTGGTGCGTATGGTGGATCCTCCGGAAGGAACGGTTTTTGTAGACGGAGTAGATGTACGCCGGCGGGATCTGCGGGATTTACGCCGTATCTTTGGCGTAAGTCCACAGGATAGTTATCTTTTTTCCGATTCAATAATAAATAACATAGCTTACGGAAACAAGGATGACGATGCCGAACCGGACTTTACCCTGCTTAGCCATGCTGCGGCAGTTTCCGCTTTGGAAGGGGATCTTTCGGTTTTTACCCAGGGCTGGGAAACCCTGATTGGGGAACGGGGGCTTACCCTTTCGGGAGGACAAAAACAACGGGTGGCCATTGCCAGGGCAATTTTATCCGCCCCGGCAATTCTTGTGCTGGACGATGCTTTTTCCGCGGTGGATGCGGAGACGGAAAAACGAATCCTTACGGCTGTTTTGGAAGAAAGACTTGCACACGCTGCTTATAAAAAAACCACGATCATTATCTCCCACAGGGTTTCTACTCTTAACTATGCGGATACCGTGGCGGTTTTGGAAAATGGGAAGATCAGCGAAATGGGCAGTCCCGGAGAACTATTAGCATCGGGACAATTCTTTGCCCGGGTGGCGGAACTTCAGCGGCTTGGCGAAGCGGCGGAAGCACACATACACGCAGGAGTGAATCTTGGCTGACAGCAGTTATTTTGAAACCGAAGAGGTAGTAAAGGAATACGATTCCCGGATCAGCGCCAGGATCCTGCGCTATCTTAGGCCCTACAAATTGTTGACGTTCTTTGCCCTTTCCGCTCTTGTCTTTTCTACCTTGGGGGAACTTGTGGTGCCGGTTCTCCAGCAGCGTCTTATCGACCGGGCGATTATGGTACGATTCCTCCCTCTAAAGCCTGTATCACCCAACGCACTTGGCACTGAAGCGGAAAGAGCTCTGGCTGAGCTTGTTTCTGTCCGGGGTGTTCTTGAAGCAGGTGAATATCTGTTTGTCCCCCGGGACGAAAAACTCCGAATTTCCGGCCGGGTCGAAGCTGAATTAAAATCCGCCGGAGTCCTGGAAGAAGGCCAATGGTATGCCTTCTCCTTTTCTGCAGATTCCGCTCCTTTACTGGCTCTGATGGAACAATATCCCGGCAGCTTTGTCCGGGGGAAAGATGCCGCGGCTATTAGAATCGAAGATCTCTCCGCCCTAAGGCCGGAAGAAAAAAAGATTATCCGATTCCGGGATTTTTCACTAATATCCAGGACGGTTTTAATAATTCTCTCTTTTTTAACTGGGATCTTTGTTTTTACTTTTATCCAAACCTGGTCTTCCTCCCTTATTGCCCAAAAGGGAATGAAAGACATCCGGTTGGAACTGTTTAAGAAAACAGGTTCCCAGTCCACGGCCTTTCTTTCCCGGCATCCCGTGGGGCGCATTGTAACCCGGCTTACCGGTGATGTGGAAACGATCAACGAATTTTTTACCAATGTGCTTGTCGCTTTTTTAAAGGATATTTCCGTTATGGCCGGCGCACTTGTTACTCTCTTTATCCTTTCGCCCCGTCTTGCGGGGGTAACGGTTCTTACCCTTCCGCCGGTATTGATGGTTACCGCCTTTTCCAGGGTCCGGGCCAGGGACGCATTCAGGCAGCAGCGGATGGCATCATCCAGGGTTAACTCTTACCTCTCCGAACGGCTTTCCGGGGTTCAGGTGGTGCAGCTTTTTCTGGGAGAAAAACGGAGCAAAAGGGAATTCGGCGTCCGGAACGGCGAATTCTTTAAAGCCAATATGGCGGAAATGTATGTTTATGCCACTTTCCGTCCGATTATTGATTTTCTTTCCACCTTTACCACCGCAACCGTGATCGCCGTGGGCGCCAACTTTGTGTTTAATCTGTCCCTTTCTTTGGGGGTGCTTATTGCCTTTATCAACCTGGTGGGGCTTTTTTATTCCCCC
>JAIRRF010000169.1 GCA_031256115.1 Treponema sp. | reverse complement strand
CATTGTACCGGACTTTTTCCGAGCGAATGGCGTCGATGGCTTCCTGGCCTCTTGTAACACAATCAATTTGCATACCATAGGGTTTCATCATGCCCCTGGCAACATCAAGGTTTGTTACTACATCGTCAACTACCAGAACCCGGGCATAGGGCAGTTTGATACGCATTAAGCGTAAATTTTGGTTGCGCTTGTTGTCCGAATACCGGAATTTCTTTAGGTTTTTAACAAGCTCTGCTCCGATTACATCGCCGGAAACATACTTCTGCCGGATTCTTACCGTAAAAATACTGCCCTTTCCGTATTCACTTTCTACCTTTATTGATCCGCCCATCATTTCAACAATTTTTTTGGTAATGGGCAGTCCCAGGCCGGTCCCCTCTATTTTACGGTTAACTTTTGTGTCCATCATGGCATAGTCGGTAAACAGGCTGTCAATGTCCTCCGGGCGGATGCCTCTGCCGCTGTCGCTGACCCTTGCGGTCAGCAAAACCGAGTCTCCCTCCTGTACACAGTCCACACCCAGTTCCACGGTTCCTTCCTTGGTGTACTTAAAGGCATTCGAAAGTAAATTATTCAGAATTTGCTTTATCCTGAGATCGTCCCCGCAAAGGCGTGTCGGCAGGTTTTCGTTGATGTCCAGATTAAACTGAATGGGTTTTTCTCCAATCCGCAAAATGCTTTGGGTAATTGCATCATTCAGCAGGGAAGGGACGTCATATTCCACCGGCACAAGCTCAAGTTTTCCCGCTTCTATTTTGGATATGTCCAGAATGTCGTTGACCGTAGAGAGGAGGGTCGCGCCGGCATTGTATATCTTCTCCAGATTTATTCTGACATTTTCATTAAGGCCGCCGGTTTCCAGGGTTAGCTCGGAAAAACCCAATACGGCGTTAAGGGGCGTACGCATTTCATGGCTCATGTTGGCCAGAAAGATTGATTTGGCGCTGCTGGCATTCTGAGCCTCTTTCAACGCTTCTTTAAGCAGAAGATCCTGCCGTTCAATCTCTCCCATCATCTGCTTGTATTCACGCAGGTCCCGGGCAAAACCTGCGACAACAGGTTCTTCTCCAAAATTGACCCGTACAAGGGTAACTTCCGCCGGTATCGGCGTACCGTCCGGCGACTGATGCATCCATTCAAAGACACAGCTCCCTGTATCAAAAGCTTTTTTAATAAACACCGCGGCCTTTTCGGAGGAAAGCTGTCCGTCAGACTGATATTCCGGGGAGAGTAGAGGAAACCGGTTTATATAGTCCTGTTTATCTTTTGTTTCCAGGAGTTTAACCGCCGCCTCGTTGCAGTCAAAGAGCAAACCATCCCTGTTCCAAAGCTGGCAGGTAAAGGGCATGGCGTCCAGCAAAACCTGCGTATGCTGCTGCGCTTCACGAAGCTGTAGTGCCTGTATATTGCGGTTCAGGGCGCTGACCATCATCAATCCGGCCGAACGAAGCAGGTCAATCTCGTCTGCCATAAAGATACGTTCACTGTTACGGCAATCGTCAAAGCTGAAAAAACCGTAAAAATCTCCCTGAATATACAGGGGAATTACCAGGATGGATTTTACTCCCTCGGGCGCCAGGATGTCCTGTTCGCTCTGCGTCAGACCTGACACCGGCCCGTTTACACATTCGTTTAATAAAAATTTTCTTTCCCATTCGGGGTTTTCACTGTATGGACGCATCGCGACTGTGGGTTTAAGTTGTCCGCGAGAATCGTTAAACCAATGGATCAGATTGATATAACCAAATATCCCGTCTGTCGTTTCATTCTTCCAGATATGGATCCTGTCAATATCCACACACCGGCCTATTATTTCCATACCTTCCAGAAGCGAAGCCTGGATATGTTCTTTATCCGCCGCAGCAAGCAACACCGTTGCCACGCTGTTTACCGCATGCAGGAGCTTTTCCTGGCGCATCTGCTTGTGTGAGCTGTCATGTATTGTCCATGCCAGTTCGCCGAGTTCGTCGTCCCGGTCACTGCCAAAGAAACCGGTGTCAGTTGATTTGCCTTCCGAAACGCTTTGGGTTAGACGGTTCAAAGGCACAAAAATCAGATTGTTCATAAAAGCGTCCCTGACAATCCCATACAGAAGCAGAGCCGACAGCATAACTAAAAGGAATGGCAGGAGATTTTTAACGCCGGAAAAGGATTTACTGTTATAGAAGACAACAACAGACCAGTCCGTATTGCGGATCGGTTCGATGGCCGCATAGCCAAAGGACTCCTGGCTAAGCTTTGCTACCTCCGGCAGCGAGTTGGGGCCAAAAAAACCGTCAATGCGGCTTTCGTAGGAAGCAAGGGCCGCCGCAAAGGCAGGGTCGGAACTCTCCTCACGGATGTGGCTTTCCTTCTCTTCGGCGTAAATTTCCGAAAAGGCGCTGTCCGTCTGGACATTGCCATACCTGTCGATTATATATCCTCTGATTTTTGTTTCCTCATATTTGCCGAATATGTCATGGAATATATCAGGAACCCGGAGGCCCGAGCAGAAAACGCCGGCAAGCTCTCCGTCCACCTTTACTTTATGGTTGATCCACAGACGCCATATCCGGGATGCTTTTTCGATATCGGTCTTCAGAACATAATCATTGCCGGAACCGGTACATTCAAAATACCATCTGTCCTCATTACGCTCCGGATTGAGCCGGTCAAAGGGAAAAAATTTTTCAAGCAGTGGTTTTCCCTGAATTGTATATTCATTAAATGATTTTTGGACACCTAAATATAAATGAGCGTCCGTCCTGATGGCGGCTATATCCATCATTTCGTTAAAAGCATCGGCTTTTTTTTCCTGATCCTCCTCATTGGTAAACCAGGCGGTTATAGCCTTTGAATGGGAAGCTTTTTGTACCAAGGTAAGGTCCTGGCTGATATATGAATAAAAGGTTTCAGCGGCTTCTATTGAATATGCCCGGACAAGATTCATGGAAGCTTCCTTGTTAATACCGTTAATAATTATTCCTGCTATGCCGGCCATCAGGATCAGGATGAGGATGAACAATATCAAATTTATATTACGGGCACGTATCGAAAGTCTGCTTTTTTGTTTTTTAAATTTCATATTAATGCGAGTATAACAGGTAATTCGATACATTGACAGACAACAGGCATGATATTACTGTTAGTCTAAGAGGGAACTGTGCTGGGAAGAATAATCGTCCTGTTGGTGTTGATCCTTGTACTTGCCGGAGGAGGAATAATCTGGTTCGATTATCTGAATGTAATCGATGCCAAAACCGTATTGGCTCCCTTGTTTCGTTTTATCGGCAGGGAGGGCCGTACCGGGGGAAAACTTGAGGATGATGAGTTCCTGAACCTTGACGCGGAGCGGCTGGCGGTCCGGCTGGAGGCCCAGGCCCTGCGGGAACTTGATCTGGATAAGCGGGAAGAAGAAATAGAAACCAGGCTTGCCGAATTAGAACAGATGGCAGCACAGTTGGAAGAAGACCGAAAAGCTGTAGAAGAGATGGAAAAATCAATAAATGAAGCCCGTGAAAGCGCCGAAAATATAGACAGAAACGTTGAAGGTGTTTCACAACGGCTGACCAATATGCAACCGGAGCGAGCGGTGGCAATTATTTCAGCAATGGAGGATCAAAATGCCATCAGCGTGCTCCGGAAGACCGAAGAAATAGCCCAGAGGGACGGAACCAACTCCCTGGTGCCCTATTGGCTTTCCCTGATGGCGGCAACGCCGGAAGGAGCCGCCAGGGCAGCAGAGTTGCAGCGTAAAATGGTTTCCCCCTAGGCCCGTTTATTAAGCGGCGGCCATCCGGAATTTCGGGAAACTATGTTTCCCACAAAAGGAGGCCGGGCGGCGATGTTAACAATAGAACACAATCCCACCCACATTGAAACAGCCTTTTCCGGGGGGGACAGCCCCGGAACAGAGATCCGGCTTGACGGCGTAACCCGTAAAAAGAACCGAAAAAACGACGGTTCCGCAGGGGTTTTTGCCAAGCTGCTCGCAGGGCTGGTCAACAAAAAAACAAATGTAAAACCGGGGACATTGATTTCCCCGGAAACGGCAGTTTCCGCCGGATCTGCCGGGGACAGAACCGGAAAAACGGCTTTTCTGCAATTAACAGAAGCGGAAAAGAAAAGTTTTAAAAAGCCTAAAGAAAGCGATACCCAGTTCCTTTCTTCAAAAAAGGAAAGCAAGCAACAAAAGGAAACCATCCAGGGGCAAAACCGGGATCAAAAACGGGATGAATTAGTTCCCTTAATTCCCTTAAATCCCGGATTTTCCCGGATATTTCCGGAGGCGGAAAACACCCTCCGGGAAACTCAAAGGTTCAGTTCCCAGCCTGTATCCTTTAAAAGCGAAAGCCCCGAACAGGTCAAAAACATCATGGAACGGAGGCTGCCGTTTCGCAACCGTGAAATGCCGGAAACAACCCTTCAGGGAGAAATCCGGAATATTACAATGCAATTTAAAAAAGAAGAAAAACCTTCGGGCCCGGGAGATCGCTTTGAAGACAAAGCCGAGACAAAAAAATCCGGGCGGAAGCGATCCCTGGAAGTCTTTGATCTGCGTACTCAAACCGGAGCTGAAACCGGAACCATTGTTGAAAGAGGCCTAAAGGCAACGGAAGAAATCCGGAACAGTCCGGTAAAAGAAATCACCCTGGATCTTCGCCCTACGGAAGAACAAGCCAAAGAACCTGCCGGAGCCGGGGTGCAAAAAACCCCTGCCGGGGAAAACTTTGAGCAGATTCTTGCCAGAGAACTGCAAGGGGACCTTTCGGCGGACATTGTTAAACAGGCGGCGGTGGTACTCCGGGACGGCGGAGAAGGTACAATAAAACTGTCCCTAAAACCGGAATCTCTGGGGAAAGTTAAGATACATCTGGAAATGGCCGAAAACAGGATATCCGGGCACATTGTGGTGGAAAGCGAAGAGGCTTTAAGGGCTTTTGAGCGGGAAATCCATACTCTGGAGCAGTCCTTTAGGGATTCCGGTTTCGAGGCTTCTTTAAATGCTGCGCTGGATTACCGGAACGGTGGACAGCAATGGAAAGAAAAGGAAGTTCAACCTTACTTTTCGGAACGGTTTGCCGCCTCTTATGAGGAATCAGGCGCTGTAGAATTTTCCGGCGGAGAATCCTCCGGATATGGAATTTCAACCGTAAATGTGCTCATTTAGAAAAGGAGTTATATGATGTTACCAGTAGAGATGCTGCGGATGGATCCGCAGGAAAAAGCTCGGCTGGACATGGAAGTCAATCGATTTAATTTTGAAACCTTTGAAAAGGATCAGGAAAACGGCAGGATTCCCCGCCAATCCCTGGGAAAAGATGATTTTCTTCAATTGTTGATGAAACAGCTTTCCTACCAGGATCCGCTAAACCCCATGGACGATAGGGAATTCATCGCCCAAATGGCACAATTTTCCAGCCTGGAGCAGATGACTGCCATGTCCCAAAGCTTTGCCCATCTCAGCAATAACCTGAGCAGGGACTTTGCCCGGATAGCGGAAATGATCTCAGGTTCCGAAGCTGCCACAGCCCTGGGCAAAACGGTAGAATTGGTTATTGGAGAAGACAATACAGTTCAAGGGGTGGTCCGTTCGGTAACCAAGGGGGGCGATCCCCAGATAATGGTAAACGGCTTCTACTATAACTGGAGCCAGGTAACGGAAGTGTTTGATGATGCAAACTGACGAAAAATCCGTTTACGGTAATTTCGTTTACGCAAAAAGCAGGAGGTACCAATTATGATGCGTTCATTGTTTGCCGGAGTTTCGGGACTTCAAAACCACCAGACCCGGATGGATGTGGTGGGTAATAATATCGCCAACGTCAACACAACAGGCTTTAAAAAAGGCCGTGTAAATTTTCAGGACATGCTCTACCAGCAATTAGCCGGAGCGGCTCGGCCCACTGAAGACCTGGGAGGTATTAATCCCAAAGAAGTGGGCCTTGGGATGTCCATTGCTTCTATAGATACTATTCATCTTCAGGGGGCTCTCCAGAGTACCGGAGTTCAAACGGATTTAGCCATGATGGGGACGGGTTTCTTTGTGATGAAAAGCGGAGACCAGACCTATTATACAAGGGCGGGAAATTTCGGCCTGGATAACCGGGGAAACCTGGTTAACCCCGGCAACGGTATGAGGGTTCAGGGCTGGATGGCCCAGGATCAGATGCTGGATGTTTCCCGGGATGTGGAAGACCTGGTAATTCCTGTGGGTTCCAAGGATCCCGCCAAGGCTACCACCAGGGTAAATTTTGCCTGTAACCTGGATAAGCGGATTCCCCAGCTTCCGGAAAACCCCACCCCGGCCCAAATTCGGGCCAGCACCTGGCGGACATCCCTAAAGGTATATGATTCCTTCGGGGACACCCATACTCTTCAAGTTGAGTTTACC
>JAIRRF010000161.1 GCA_031256115.1 Treponema sp. | reverse complement strand
TGCGGGTTTTTTTGCCGCAGGTTTTTTCGCTGCCGGCTTCTTTACCGCTGGTTTTTTTGCCGCAGGTTTCTTCGCTGCGGGTTTTTTCGCCGCAGGTTTCTTTGCCGCTACAGATTTTTTCGCTGCAGGTTTTTTCGCTGCGGGCTTCTTAACCGCAGGTTTTTTCGCTGCAGGTTTTTTCGCAGCCGCTCTGGATTCAGGCATAAAGACTCCTTTGCAAATAGTTTTAATAAACATAATTCATAATGGAAAAAACTTCAAGTAATAAATCAAAAAAAATGTTTTTTTTTATTATTTTTTATATAGTTTCTTTATGGATTATGATTGTATTGTCATCGGCGGGGGACATGCGGGAATAGAAGCGTCCCTTGCAGCATCCGGACTGGGAATGAATACTCTTCTTATAACTCAAAATCCGGATCGAATCGGCGTTTTATCATGTAATCCCGCAGTGGGCGGCCTTTCCAAAGGAAATTTGGTCCGTGAAGTGGATGCCCTTGGAGGGGCAATGGCGCAGTTGATCGATCAATCAATGATTCAATATCGTATATTGAACCGGTCCCGCGGACCTGCTGTGCAGGCGCCCCGTGCCCAGGCCGATAAACAGGCATATCAAAGCGCAGCCAGAAGTATTATCGAAAGTCAGCCTAATCTATCGGTAATGATGGATACGGTTACAAAGCTTATTATTGATAAAAATAAAAAATCCGGATCTTCTCCTGTGTTAGGCTGCATTGCCGGCGTTATTACAGCAAGAGGACACCGGATTAGTGCAAAAACAGTAATCCTCTCAGCGGGAACTTTTTTGGAAGGGAAGATCTTTATTGGTGAATATGATGCACCGGAAGGGCGGCTGGGAGAAGAAGCCGCTCTGGGGCTGGGAAATTTTTTACGCCGAAAGAATTTTCCGGTGGGCCGTCTTAAAACCGGAACTCCCGCACGGATTGCAGAAAACACAATAGACTATAGCAAAATGGAACGGCAGGATGGCGAAGAATTTGCACCCTTTTCTTTTGATAAAAAAAAAATACCCGAAGGCTTTTTAGGAAAAAAACCTGTTCCATGCTGGATCTGTTTCACCAATAAAGAAACTCACCGTATAATCAGGGAAAACATTCACCGCTCACCCCTTTACGGCGGAAAAATTAAGGGTACCGGCGCCAGGTACTGTCCTTCCATAGAAGATAAGGTAATACGTTTTCCGGACAGGAACCGTCACCATGTATTTATAGAACCCGAAGGACTTTATACCAATGAAATGTACCTTAACGGTCTTTCCAGTTCTCTTCCCGAAGATATACAGGAATTGTTCATTCACAGTATTCCCGGTCTGGAAAAAGCCCTCATAGTCCGTCCTGCCTATGCGGTAGAATATGATTTTATTGATCCCCAGGATCTTTTTCCTTCTCTGGAAAGCAAACGTCTGGAAGGCTTTTTTTCTGCCGGGCAGACAAATGGCAGCTCAGGTTATGAAGAAGCCGCAGCCCAGGGAATTATTGCGGGGATAAATGCAGCGGCCAAGATCCGCAGAGAAGAACCTCTTGTACTTGGGCGGGACGAAGCGTATATAGGTGTATTGATTGACGATTTAACTACCCTTGGCACTACAGAACCTTACCGGATGTTCACCAGCCGGGCTGAACACCGCCTGGTTCTGAGACATGATACGGCGGATACAAGACTTACTCCAAAGGGCAGAGCGGCGGGTCTTATAAATGATGAACGTTGGGAACAATTTCAGGAAAAACTCCGGGTACTGGATACTATTCAGGAACTATTAAATACCAGAGGAAACGCAGAAAACGCCGAATCTAACCTTAACTCCGGTATTTTTTCTTCTTTTCCTCCGGAATGGGTCGAAAGGATTTTTTTAGACAGAAAATATGCGGGATATATCGAAAAAGAAAAACGCATCATTGCCAGGAATGCCAGGATGGAACGGGTAAAACTGGATCCGGGGTTAAACTATTTTTCAATACCTGGATTATCCATCGAAGCACGGGAAAAATTCAGCAAAGTCCGCCCGCAAACAGTAGGACAGGCAGCACGAATACCGGGCATACGCCAGGGAGACATAGCCCTGTTAATGGTAATATCCCAAAAGAAGTAAACCCTAATTTACCAATGAACCAGCCATACAAGCAAGCTTATAAATTATACCGGTGGGGTTAAGTTCCCCGCTCAGTCCATGCTGGTCATGGCTTTTTCTGACGGACGCTTCTCGGCGTCACATTCATCTACGCATGCCAAAATGGACTGATCAGGGAACTTAACCCCACCGCCACAACTCTTAGAGCATATTGTATGGCAGGCTCAGCGGTAAAATGGTCGTTTTACATCGATCAAAAGTCACTTATTCTGACACGCACTCTGGTATGGTATTCTCTGTTACTCACCAAATTGGTCTTCATGGACAACCCTTCCCCCACCGGTGTGGCAACATTACCAACAATATATTTAATCCATTAAGTTAGGTATATTTCTGGGTATGGAAATGGTAATTTATCACAATGGCATCTGAATGTTCTTGGGTAAATAGGGGACATTCCTGGAAAAATTGGTGGGGTCTGCATTTTAAGCATATTCAGAGTGTATATACCTCGAAGGGGGCATATTGCCTTGCCGGGGGCGCATGGCATGTTAAAGAATAAGCGACGCCAAAGCGTCCGTAGAAGGCTGCCATGACCATCTAGCCGCCGGAAAGGCAATATGCCCCCTTGGATGTAATACGGACTACGAAATGATTCATGCACAGGTCCCGCCGGTTTTTTATATGGTGCGCCTCCTGGATGATTAGGAACACTCTGCAGTCAGTGCAGTAAATTAGGGTTTATAGAATCTTTTTTATATGGTAATATCCCATGCATGGGTGATTGTCTTTTTTGCAATATTATTGCCGGTAAAATACCAAGTAAAAAGATCTACGAGGACGATGACTTGCTTGCTTTCCATGATATTTCACCGCAGTCGCCGGTTCATTTCCTGGTGATTCCAAAAAAACACATTGCCAATCTGATGGAGACTATACCCGAAGATGTTTCCCTGCTGGGAAAAATGCTCCACAGGGCCCAGGAACTTTTGACTGAACAGGGCTGCTCTGAAAAAGGCGGTCGCTTTGTGATCAACTGTAAGTCCCATGGCATGCAGACCATTGACCACCTGCATCTTCATGTTCTGGGTGGTCGCAGGCTTCGCTGGCCTCCGGGCTGACCGGGTACCCTAATCCGGCCGCATAACCTTGACATTCCCAGCCTCTCCGGGTTATAAAAAAGACATCGGGCAATAGCGCAGTAGGTTTAGCGTACAAGTCTGGGGGACTTGGGGTCCCCGGTTCAAATCCGGGTTGCCCGACAAACTAGGAAAATATACAGTGAAACTCCTGCTCCATGTTTGCTGTGCCCCATGTTCCGTGGAATGCATCGCAGCACTCATGGAAGAAAACATTAATGCAACCCTGTTCTGGTATAACCCCAACATTCACCCCTATACAGAATATTCCCGGCGCAGGGATACCTTAAAAGGATATGCAAAAAAGCAGGAAATGCCCCTAATAATAAATGACGAATACGGTTTACGGCAATTTTTGGAAGCACTTTGTACAAAAAACAGCAGTTCTGCCCGGTTAAGCTCTTATAACTTTGATTCCCCGGATCGATGTGCTGTCTGTTACAAACTTAGAATGGAAAAAACTGCTTTTATTGCACGGGAAAATGGTTTTGACACATTCAGTACCACCCTTTTTATCAGCCCTTACCAGAACCATGAACTGCTTAAGGAAGAAGCGGCGGCGGCGGAACAATTTGGCCCGGCCCTTTTATACAGGGATTTTCGCCCCCGGTTCCGCAAAGGCAGGGCAGAAGCCCGGCAGCAGGGTCTTTATATGCAGCAATACTGCGGTTGTATTTTTAGTGAAGAAGAACGTTACGGCAAAGGTAGTTCTACGAATAGTCGGCAAAGTCCATTGTCGGGGGGTCTGCCATTTTACCCCCCGGAAAACTATGGTATACCTACATAGCCTATGGCGGTATGCCCCCTGTTCACTGTATTTAAAGACCCTCTATCTTAAAATCCTTCCATAAATTTGCAGCTTTGTACGCAGCTACAGAAGCTGAAGGAACTTTTAAAACACAGAATGATTTATCGATTTTGTCAAAAACCCTGCCTCCGTTTCCGGCAAAGACTACTGGTCTGGCTGCTTTATTAATGATTTCTTCCAAAGCTATGCAATCTGAGAACGCAGAGGTTCCGATTGCGTTTACGCGGCTGCCAATGGTTATTGATTCCAAAGCTCCCAGTCCTCTTGCTATAAATGCTGGTATCTGCCGTACATTATCGCCAAAGATGATGTTTTCCAATACTCCGCAGCCTTTAAAAGGAGACTCCACATCCACATTCTCGCAGCTAGTCGCGTTAAAATTCACCTTTCGCAGCCGTGTGGAATTTGCGAAAGAATCGGCACGAATTTTTGAAACATTTTCAGGAATGGTAAGTTCGGTTATTCTGGTTCCGGCAAAAGCTGAACCCCAAATATCATTCAGATTGCTTCCCAGGGTAATGGATGTTACTCCGGCGCATCCGCCAAACGCACGGTAATAGACGGTTTGAACACTGTCAGGAATGACAATGCTTGTTAAATTGGGGCAGCTTCTAAACGCATTTCTTCCTATTACGGTAACGTTTTTGCCAATAGTCAATGATGTTAAAGAATTTATTTCTTCAAACATTGCTTCCGGTATTCTTTGGACCGTATCGCCGATGACAACGGTTTTTAATGCCGGGCACTTATTTAGTGCAAACGGAGCGCCTGTCAACGCTGACATAACATCGTCACAGTTTACAGCGTTGTAATAAACGGTCTCCAATTTGTCTACACCTTCGAAAGCGCCATTCTCAATTTTTACAATCTGTTCGGGAATGATTATAGAAGTGATGGCTGTACCCCGGAATACAGAGTTAGGTATATTAGTGACGCCTTTGCCAAAATTGATTGAAGTCAAATTAGAACAACCGGCAAAAGCGCCCAGGCCAAGCGTTGTAACGCCGTCTTCGATGACAACAGCGGTAATCGTGTTTCTTACAGCTTCCCATGGTTGGAGCTTGGCTCCAGCCGAGAGAGAAACCGGCATTGCCCCATTACCGCTTATCCTCAGCGTACCGTTGGATATAGCCCAAGACAGGCCGCTGCCGAATGTGCCCTGTGTCTGTGCCTGGACTGCTGTAGTATTCGACACAATCTGCAATACGGCCAGAATAGCTGCTGCAAAAAATTTACTGTACATCTTCATAAAAACTCCTTAGCAAGATAATTAATATACAACCCATAAGGGCAGTATGCCTAAATTAAAACAAAAAACCCATGCCTTTGGTTACACCCTCCAATTCTGCGTCTTTTTTTGCTTGTCACCCCCCGCGGGAAGCCAAGGCTATCATCCTTAAGATAATCCCGCTTCCAACGAATACCACAAAGCCCCCTATCAAAACAGGAAAAGCGCTTTTAATGAAAGGCGGCTTTTCACTTGCCTGTAAATACAATTTGATGTACCTGATAGACCCCGGTTTTGCCCAATTTTACTTTGCCCGCTAAGATTCCGGCCCTGAGGTTTTGCAGTTCCTGATTGTCCAGTATTGCCCCGTCGATTAAGCCCCGGACATAGGCTTCTTCTGTCGGAGAAAGCCTGGCAATTTTTTCCTCAATGCTCATCTGCTGCAATTCCAGTAAAACCTCCTTATTGGTCATTTTTATTTCCTCCTCAATTTTCATCTGCAATTCATTGGGAGAAATTATAATTCACTTAGTGAATTGCTGTCAATAGCCGGCATTGCAGACGGGCTGCAATTCCTGCATAAACCGCCATGCCGGATTTCAGCCGCACAGAAACAGTCGTCGCATACCCATTTTCCGCAGAGGGGGCAGCGGTTAAAGTGCAAGTGCGCTTCCAGGTTGGCCTGTTCAAAGGCCGTCCTGTGTTCCTGTTCCCGGAGCATCCTCTGTATCTCTCCATCTTTAATAACGGTAAATCCCCCCTGAGTAAAGGGTTTCTCCCGGCTTTTCCATTCCTTTCCGCAGCGGTCGCAGAAAAAACTAAACTCAAAGCTGCTTTCGCCGGAATTGTCCGTTGCCTGTCTGGTCAGCGGGCTGCTCATGCTTAAAATTACGGCTAAAAACCGCTCCTGCCTACCTGGAAAATCTAATAGGTTGAGCGAATTTTATTGGATTTTACCCTATAAAACCTAATAGGATTAGTTTCCGCAGGGATTATCCTGGCATTAGCCCGTGATCGCGGGGCGCACCAGCCCGTGATCGCGGGGCGCACCAGCCCGTGATCGCGGGGCGCACCAGCCCGGGATCGCGGGGTGCACCAGCCCGGGATCGCGGGGTGCACCAGCCCGTGATCGCGGGGAAAATACACTGACCACTGTCTACTATTGTCTACCATATTTGGCGAATAATTCGGCCCTGCTCTGGATTCCCAGCTTGCGGTACAGGTTATTGGTATGAAAGTTGACAGTCGGGTAGCTTATTTCCAAATTGTAGGCGATTTCTTTGGGAGGCGCGTCGGTTAGGAGAAGGTTAAAGATTTCCAGTTCCCTTTCGGTCAGATTGAGGTGGTCAAAATCGTCAGAATTGGCAGAGTCAATATTTGTTATGCTCGTTTCCTGGTTATCACCTAGCGGAGGCGGAGGTACAAAAATTTTGCCTGAGGCAAGCCTTTTTTGGGCGTCTTCATTTCCGAGCTGAGCAGCCTTATGATACCATTCCACCGCTTTTTCATTATTTTTTCTTAGGTCCTTATCACCCAACTCATAGCAAAGCCCAAGCATATACGCCGCATAGGGGCGTTTTTTCTTTGCGGCTTTCTCGTAGAAACCGGCGGCTAATTCATAATCCTTTTTTTCTCCGTCCAGACCGTAAAAATAGTCATCGCCGCACTCTACCCACATTTCGATTTTCTTTTTGCTTGCAAACAACATAGATCAACATTATACAGGAAAATACAACAAAACCCATGCTGGTACGGGTGAAACAGGAATTGACCCAGTGATAGTCTTTTCTTATAGTTAAGGAAACCATGGAAAAAACATTGGCCGGCCGTTTGGCTTTCCTTATTTCAAATTTAGGCATAAAACAACTGGATTTTGCCCGGAGAATCCAGTTTGCCCAATCTTATGTTTCCATGGTCTTACGCGGGACTAAACCCAGCCCCGGCCCCCGGTTTATCAATGCGGTTTGCCGGGAATTCAGTGTTAATCCCGAGTGGCTTACAAACGGCAAGGAACCGGTCTACACATTGTCCGGTTTACCCATGTCTACGGGGAAGGCGGAGATTCTGGCAAAATTTAAATTGCTGCCAAAAAAGAAACAGCAGGTGGTAGAAGATATAATAGACGCCTTTTTGCTTAAGGCCATGACCGGCGAAGAATAGTATTAAATGCGTGCTTCCTCTATCCTGCCTTTGCTTTTTCCTCTGGCAATTTTTGCTGCCTGTGCATCCCAGCAGCCTCCCCCGAATTTTGATGAAGAAGCCTGGCTGGAACGGGTAAATAACGCTGATCCATCCTTGCTCTATGGGCTGCATCAGAACGAGGAAGGCAATTATTTTAATCCCTGGATGCCCCGATCCCTGGAACGCCGGAAAGGAAGGCATGGATTCTTTTTCCGGGAAAAAATGAGCTTTGAAGAATTTCCTGAAGAACTCTACGGTCCGGTCGAAAACAATTATGACTATCTTGCCGATCCGGCCTTTAACAGTTTTTCCTTTTTCGGACATGCATCATTTATAATTAAAATCGACGGCGTAACGATCCTGACCGATCCTTTTTTTTCAAAACGGGCCTTAATTATCGGAAAGAAAGTAAAAAACCCCATTGATTTTTCAAAACTTCCCCGTCAGCCCATCGTGTTAATAAGCCATAATCACTACGATCATCTTGATGCCTGGACGGTGAAGCGGCTTATTAAAAAAGATTCTGTTTTTATTGTACCTATGGGCCTAAAAGATTTTTTTGTAAAAAAGGGGGCAAAAGAAGTCTACGAACTTGACTGGTGGCAAAAGGTCACCATTGGAACTATTCAATATACCCTACTCCCCGCCCAGCATTGGTCCCGGCGTATCGGCCAAGCCGGGGGCAGAACCCTTTGGGGCAGTTTT
>JAIRRF010000150.1 GCA_031256115.1 Treponema sp. | reverse complement strand
CCGTATTGCCGTATTGCCGTATTGCCGTATTGCCGTATTGCCGTATTGCCGTATTGCCGAGCGGCCCTTCGGCTTTTATTGTAAATTGGGATTTTTCTGGGCCTACGCCGTGCCGCATTTGATTCGTCAACGCCCTCAATGTTTCGGGCGCATTTTCCGGGCGTGCCGTATTGCCGGAATGGGATATTCTGCTCAAAATACCGCCCATTATATCTTTCCAATCGGTTCCAGCCTGAAGGGCTGTTACCGCTGCCTATAATAAATTGTTCCTATTCTAAACCCATAAATCAGAGTTTGTCATGAGTAATCACGCACGGTTTTGCCAAAAAACGTCATTTTTTCGGGTAAATTTTTGCTAAATTCGGCAAATTTTTGGGTATCATTCGTTTTGCAACTAATTTCATCTGCAACTAATAACAGTTGCATTTTGCATAACTTTTATGAATGAACCTCCCCGCGGCAAGCCGCGGGGTATCTTAAAGCGTTGCATTATTTGAAGGGAGGTTCGTTCGATAGGAAGTTTATTATACCGTCTGGTTTAATACTAAATACTTCTATGCTATGCTTTCTCCGAGCCGCGGCAAGCCGCAGGGTATGTACAAGCCGCCACCAGGCGGCGACGTACAATCATTTCCTTGCACTCGCCGACCGCAGGGAGGCATTAAACCAGACTTTCGAATAAAGGAAAATGGGCTAAGCCCGACAAACTCCTGGGGGAGCAGCCCGTGAAAAAACATGAAAAACAGCCAATGCTAATAGGAGGGTCATTATGGAACTACCTTACACTTATGAAAAAGGCAGTTGTAGTCCCACCATTGCTACTTTACAGCAGATTGCAAACGGGGTAGGCAAAACGCTCTATATAGAGTTTAAGTAACTCTCAGGGAACAGGGTTCTGATCCCAATGGGCAGCGGGATTTTGCTGGACTGTAACCTATACTGGCGAGGGCAGCAGAGAATTGGGACACGGCAGATTCAGAGTAAGCCTTTTGGATTTAGTTTTCTACCAGGCCAATTAAAACAACCTGAG
Source organism: Treponema sp. (assembly GCA_031256115.1). Lineage (GTDB taxonomy): Bacteria > Spirochaetota > Spirochaetia > Treponematales > Breznakiellaceae > WRIV01. The sequence goes on along the minus strand of JAIRRF010000150.1, from coordinate 4,616 downwards.
AATAACAGCGTACTACAAATAAAGAGATGCTGACATTGGCAATATACCGTTGCCCCTGATATACATTTTATTGTGCTAATACCGGCAAAGGGACATCCAGGTGTTCCTGGGTTAATGGAGGCGCACCCAAATTGAAAATGATAAAATGGGGTCTACGTAACCGGAAATTATCTTACTATTTCGGAATGAACGTATTGGCGCCGAAATCCATTACATGTAGGTGGGCTTTGCCCATGAAGTATATTCGCAATGTATGTGCCTTGCAGGGGGTCTCTGCTTTACCGGAGGCGTATGGCATGGGTATGAAAAAGCGACACCAGAAGTGTCCGTAGAAAAAAGCCATGACCATCTAGCCTTCGGTAAGGCAGAACCCCCTGCAAGGTGTTTAAAGTCAGTATTATGCTTCATGGGCAAATTCCTCATACTTGTGTTGGTTTTTGATGCCAATGCATTCAATTCGGTATATTGGGGTTTACCGTTTACGTTTCTTCATATCCCTTATTTTTTTTCGTATTTTTTCCGCTGCGGAATATACGGACATAACCAGAGGACGGCAGGGGTAATCCCAGCTTCCCGGCCGGTGTATTATCCTGCCTCCGGTTTCATCGCCGATAAAACCCGTTTTAAAACGGTACAATCCCGCCATGGGATGATCCGGCATTTCCTCCGGGGGTTTCGGCGGTATGCCGTATAAATCGTAATAAGAACAGCCTGCGGTTTTTGCGTCCCTCATGGCTTGCCATTGCAGGGCATAGGGGGCCATAAGGTTCCGTTTATGACCGGAAGAAGCTCCGTAAAGATACACCGCCTCCTTGTTCCTGAAAAGGGTCACAATCCCCGCTATATCTTCGCCCTCGTGGGAAGCCAGGTAGAGCCGGACATCAATGTCGTGTTTGGCGGCTTCTTCAAAAAGCGTTTTATAATATTCAATATTGTGAATGGCTATACAATCCCGAACTGCGGTTTCCTGGTACAGCCTATAAAATACATCCAGTTCTTTCGTATCGGCGGAAACAGCATTGGCAGTAATACAGCGGACGGCAATTCCTTTTTTTTCGGCCAATCCAATATTGTAACGCCATTTGGACTTCATGCTGCCAAGAATCGCTGCTTCATCAGGAACCAGATCTACCAGTACCGAGTCCGGGGGCTGCACATCCAGGGCAGCCCGTTTAAAAGGTTTTGGGATAGTACAGTTTGATTCATCCATGAACCAGGGAAAGTCAAAACGGATAAGGGCAGTATTTTTGGGCAGAAAGGATTCCAGTGCGGCGGCCAGTTCAGCCGCTGCCTTATGGCGTTCATGTTCGATACAGACCATAGAGGCAGGAAGTTCCGGTCCGCAGGGAACATAGGCAAGTCCAAATCCCGGTCCTATGCGGCGGTACAGGACCAATAACGGAAAGGCTGCCTCCGGGGTTTTCCATTCAACGCTGAATGCAAGGGCCTTCCATCCGAAGCGGGCCTTAAAACTTCCCCAAAAATCGGACTGTAAAAACGATTCAGCCCTGCAACAAAAAGAAAGTTCCGTCGGATTGAGTTCTACAGGGAGTTTGCCGGTCTTAGTGTACTTCCGCATCACTTATTATTGAAGTTTTGACCGGTTTTCCGTCCAGGCTAAGGGCCTTGCCGCCGGCATAAACAATATGTCCGGTAACGCGAAGGGGAATACTAAAAAAAGTATCCACGGTAATCTCTTTTAAGGGTGACCCGGGCAGCCCGGGGAGTCCGGGCGGCTTGCCTGGTTCGGGATCATCACGCGTAGTCCCTTCCAGGACAACTCTGGTTCCGCTGGGAACGCCGGAAGCGTCCAGCACTTCGCAGCGCAGCGCTCCTTCAGGTCCCAGATTATCTTCCGCTGCCAGGAGCATGCCCCGGCTCATTACTCCCCGGAGTTTTGCCGGTTTTAGATTATACGCTACGATAATTTTCTTGTGGAGCAGTTCTTCTTCTTTATAAAACGGAACGATACCGGAAACTATTACCCGTTCTTCTCCGGCAATGTCCAGGGTTTCAATGTAGAGTTTTTCCGCATCGGGGTGCCGTTCAACTTTAACAATCTCGGCAACCCGGAGATCCAGGGTGGACGCAAAGGCCGCGGCAATATCTTCGTCCCTGTTCCCGCTTTTCGGAGAGGAATCTTCGCCGCTTAAGGGTTTGGCGGGTTGCGCTGTTTCCCGTTCTTTCTGGCTTCCCGAATAGTTTTCCCGAAGTTCCGCAATACGTTCATCTTCCAGTTTGGTAAACAGCACCTCGCAGTTTACTGTTTTTCCCGCGAGGTTCCCGGTATCGCCCAGGCTGCTCCAGTCAAGGCTTGCCGCGGAGACTGCGGGGCCGGAATCAAGGTTATGGCCGAAGAAAGCTGCGATACGCAGGGCCGATTCGGGCAGATACGGCGCCAAAAGAACGGCAATGTCCCGGACCACATGGCAAAGATCACGAATCACCGCCGCCGCCCGGGGAGGATCCTCTTTGCGGTATTTCCAGGGCTCCGCGTCCTGGAAGACCTTGTTGGCATAGGACGATAGTTCAAAGACCAGCCGGAAGGCGTCCCGCAGTTCCGCCCATTCCAGCTTGCCGGTTATTTCTTTTTCCAGGCGGCGGACCTCGTCCCAGGACAGGGGGGATGCGGCGTCTGATTCAGGGATCTTCCCCTCATAGTAGCGGTTTACAAAAGACAATGTCCGGTTTACCAAATTTCCAAGGTTGCCGATTAGTTCGCCGTTTACCTTTTCCTGAAAATCTTTCCAGGAAAAAAGGGCGTCGGCTTTTTCGGGCCGGTTGTAAAAAATATAAAACCGCCATACATCCGCTGGTATCCCCGTCTCCATCGCATCGCTGCCAAATACCCCGATACCTCTGGTTTTTGAAAACTTTCCGCTTTCGTAGTTTAAATATTCGGAACTGGACATGTGATGAAGCTTGGTCCAGTTTTCACCGCTTCCCAGCAGGGTAGAAGGAAAAATCACCGTATGGAAAGGAATGTTGTCCTTGCCTATAAATTGAAAGAGTTCTGTTTCATCCGGAGTTTTCCACCAGTAATCCATAAAGGTTTTCCAGTCTTTTCCCAGTTCTTCCCCCAGATTGCCGGTAATGGAGATATAACCGATGGGGGCATCAAACCACACGTAAAACACCTTGTTTTCGTAACCGGTCCGGGGAACGGGTATGCCCCATTTAAGATCCCTGGTGATAGCCCGCTCGTGGAGACCGTCCCGGATCCATGCGGCGGTCATTTGTATTGCATTATTGGCCCATTCACCCTTAACCGAAGCTTCCTTGAGCCAGGTTTCAAGCTTGTCCTTGATTTTGGGAAGATCAATATACAGATGGCTGGTTGCTTCCAGCTTTGGGGTCTCCCCGCAGCTTGAACAGCGGCTTTCTTTTAGTTCTGTTGGGTCCAAAAGCTTGCCGCATGATTCGCATTGATCCCCCCGGGCCTCGGCATAGCCGCAACTGGGGCAGATCCCTCTGACATATCGATCCGCCAGAAAACGTTTGCAGTTTCCGCAGTAAAGCTGTTCATTGGTCTTTTCGCTGATATAGCCGTTTTCGTCCAGTTTTTTATAAAGATGCTGGGTAACTTCCGTATGGATGGGCGTGGCGGTTCTTCCCCATTTATCAAAGCCTATATTGAACCACCGGTAAATATCAGTGTGTATTTTGTGGTAACGGCTGCACAGTTCCTGGGGGCTTATCCCTTCTTCGGCGGCTTTGGTTTCCGTGGCTGTGCCGTATTCATCGGTGCCGCAGACATAAAGTGTTTCGTATCCCCGGAGCCGGCAAAAACGGGCAAATACATCGGCGGACAATACCTGAATCAGGTTTCCCAGGTGGGGTACATTGTTTACATAGGGCAATGCGGAAGAAATGAGCCTGCGTTTCATAGGAATATCCTTTACTTTTTCCGTTCGATTTTTAACAGATATTCATGAAACACCCGGTCTTTTTCACAGATATGATCAATCCACCATTTTTTTAAAAAGTCCATAAACTGATACGGATTTTGATTCATGAGGCTTTTCCCTCCAATCTTGGTCAGTTCATGTCTTAGTTCATTATGCATTACTATATGGTTTTCCAAATCAGGGAATTCGCAGTACTTTAGAAAGTTTTCCTCTACTTCGAAATGGATATGCGTGTACTCCTTGACCATAGCGATTACCGGGTGGAGCATACTTTCCCCATGCTTATGCTGCATTGCATAATGAAATGAATTTATTGTGGTAACAATCCCCCGATGCTGTTCATCTATAATGGGAATTCCCAGATTGTATTCGGGCCTCCAGACAATAAGAACATTATGATGAAGCAGGCTATGCTGAATCGTGTCTCTGCTCATTTCATTAGGCATAATTTCCTCGTAAAATCATTTTTTTTAAACTAAACAAAAATCACGGCATGGTCAAGGGGGCGGAACTTTAATTTACCGCATAAACATCCGGGTGTTCCTGATCGCCCAAGGAGGCGCACCAAAAAAAACCGGCGGGGCCTGCCCCTGCAAAATCTATGCCCTTGGCATAAATTTTGCAGGGGCACCCGCCTACGCTTTTTCCCTGTGTGCGCCTCCTATTAACCCAGGAACACCCGGATGCCTCTTCGTCTATAGATGAGCA
>JAIRRF010000143.1 GCA_031256115.1 Treponema sp. | reverse complement strand
AGGAGCAACCATCCTCGCTCTTTGCGTCTCCGCGTCTTTGCGTGATAAGTTTAGCAGCTATCATAAAGCGCCTCCTGAGAGCATTTCCGGCAGGGGATTCCGCGAATTGCGGAATATGGGACCCCCGGCGGCCAGGGACAGGGCAATGCCGGTAATCAGAATATTAATAAGTGTGGTACCGGGCAGGTACAGGGCGGTAAACTTCCCGTTTTGCGTAAATACTTCGAAACCCGGAAACCAGCCAAAGGAGCTATGCGATAAAATCCGGTTTATAAGCAGGGCCAGGAGGAAGCCCGCCGCAAGAGAAAATAATGCCATTATTGCTATTTCCAGCTGTAAAATATATCTTAAATCTGCTTCATAAAAACCAATGGCCCGCATGGTTCCGGTTTCTTTGGTCCGTTCATGGAGTATCAAGCGGCAGGTAACCACTGCGCTTACCATAATAATTGCCAGCATCATCCCAAAAAGCACATAGGAAGCAAGATCAATGGCATCCATAAGCTGGGCAACCTCGGAAAGATAAACCGGCAAGGTGATTAAAAAAACCCGTAAACCTGTCTTGCTTTTATCAATTTCTTCACTTAATGAATTCCGGTCGTAAACAAGAGGGCCGGTATTTATCCGGGTTTTTAAAGCATCATGAAAATTTTTTCGTTTTTGTTCTATAATTTTACGGTTTTTCAGGAAAAACCCGATTAATGAACAATCTTCATCGGCAATACCTGCCAGGCGGTTCAGGCTGAGCCTGGAGACATATACCTTGTAATACCCAAAAACGCTTGCGTCTTCCACAATACCGCTTACCACAAAGTTTCCGGTGTTTTTATGCCGCTCTACGGTCATTACTTCCAGGGTTATGCTATCTCCCCGGCGGATTCCCAATTCATCCGCAATGGGCCTGGAAAGCAATATGGAATCTTCGTTCCAGTAACCGGGAGCTTCGGCATAGGAGAGATGCTCGAAGTAGGATTTTTCCTCATTCCAGTCTGCCCCTACAATATGCTTTAATGCTATGGAATTACCGTTAAAAAAAATTGATCCGCCGTTCTTGGCATGAATGGTGGTCCTGATTGCAATGGAAGCCGGATCCAGCCCGGCTGTTTCTGCGGCGGCAAGGATCGCTTCCTGTTCTGTTCTGGTTAAATGTTCATCAAGCGCCTGGCCTGCTTCGAAACCAACGGCGGTAATATCCCCTGCATAGTGGGATTGTGCGGAAAGATACAGGTTTTCTTTCATGCCGTCTTTTAGGGAACTGATTACGGTAATTACTCCGAATCCAAAACCCAGGGCAAGAAACAAAAAAAGGTAACGCCGTTTGTAGCGCCAAAGATATTTTAACGACAGTTTAATAAAAAACGGCAGTTTCATCCCTGACCTACCGCAACAATTGGATCAATTCGGACCGCGGTTTCTACGGGGTACACCGAAGCCGCTGCCCCCAGGAAAAGGGCAATAAAGAAAGAAATAATGGCGGTACCCGGCAGAAATTCGATATGGAGTATGCCGCTCCCTAAAAGGGCGGCAATAAATTCATTGGGAATACTTATGCCCATGGAATTAATTGTCCGGAGGAATAGCATTCCTCCCAGGACGCCGCCCAAACCAGCCAGGAATGCAATACAGCAATTTTCTCCAATTATCATAAAGCGAATTTGCTTGTCCGATGCCCCTATGGCACGGAGGGTTCCTATTTCTTTGGTTCGGCGGAATACGGAAATAAGCACTATGTTTACCACCACAATAATTCCGGCAATACTGACCAAAAAACCTCCGATATTAAAAAAACTCTGTAACAGAAGCAACAGGATCGCTGAGATTCCGGCGGCGGTCCTCCATCCGGAAGCATATACATTGTAGGGAAGAAGTTTTTTGTTAAGGGTTTTAATAAAGAGGGCAGGGTTAATTCCCTGTTTAAGCCTTAAAAGAATAAAGTTCCAGTCCCCGCCGGCAGTGTCGTCTATGGTATCTGATAATGCTATGGAATCAATAAATTCATCGGGGTCAAAAGTTTCGCCGAAATATTCTTCAATACCGCCGCTCCCAAAATCAAATATATTTCTGCGGTTGCTGCCGAATCCCAAATCCGGAAGATTTGCATCCCCTGAATCCTCTACAGGGGCTGTTGCAACCTGGACTGCCATAAGGACCCGTGCAGTCTGTGGATCCGTCAGGACAATTTCACTCATAAATTGGCCGGGGTTTTCATATCGGTAGATTCCTGTCAGGGGCACTTCCCGGATTCTAAAACTAAAGTCCCCTGCGGAAGTAAAGAGCAGCGGCGTACCGATTGCCGGTCGGATGCCTGTTTCCCTTTCCGCCTTGTCCGCCCTTTCGACTGTTATCATGGCGCCGTATTCCCCGTTTTGCAGCTGTCGGCCTTCTTCAATTAGAATGCCCGGGAAACAGTCAAAATATTTTTCCGGATCAATGCCGCAAATCAATGCCAGTTCATTGTTGTCGCTAATTTCCGGTATTTTAATGGCAGCCCGGCCCGAAATCTGGGGGCTGTATTGTTCAATACCGCTTACATCGGCAACCAGTTCCATAACATGATCATATGCAGGAAGTGCAGGAATTGATATAAATGCGTCAAGTTCAGGTAAATTTGGTCCAAAAAGATTCATGCTCATATCGCCGTTTTTTTGGATAACAACATCGGCGGTAAGGCTGTCCACATAGGTCTTCCGTAAACTTACATTTGCCTGACCAATAATACTGTTGCCGATAAAAAAGACGGAAGTAATAATAACAATAAGAATAAAAATAACCAAAGAGTTTTTCCGGTTCCGGATAATGTTACGGAAGATTAACCGCCACATGGTCATTTTTTTTGCTCCAATTCCAGCTTCCCGTCCCGGAGAAACAAAATATGATCCGCCATCTTCCAGATATCCGGGTCGTGGGTGGAAAAAAGAAAGGTGGTTCCTTCTTCCTTGTTTACCTTCTTCATCAGTTCCAGTATCCGTTCTCCGTTGGAAGAATCAAGGTTGGCCGTGGGCTCGTCGGCAATAACCAGCCTGGGCTTGGTAACCATGGCCCTTGCTATGGCTGCTCTTTGCTGCTGTCCCCCGGACAGTTCCGGAGGTTTATGGTTTCTCCGATCCAAAAGGCCGACTTCTTCCAGAAAATATTCGACCCGTTCTTTCCGTTCATTCCGGGAAAATGCCTTTTCCCCGATTAATAGCGGTAGTTCCACATTCTCAAAAACAGTTAATACAGGCAAAAGGTTAAAGGATTGGAACACAAAACCTATATATTCCCTTCGAATTCTTGTCAGCTCCCTCCGGTTCAGGTTTTCCGTAACCTTGTCTCCCATAGAAAGCCTGCCCGCCGTTGGCCGGTCAATCAGACCGATAATATTCATCATAGTTGTTTTACCCGAACCGGAAGGCCCCGCCACTGAAATAAAATCCCCCTCGGTAAATTCTATGGAAATACCCTTTAGGGCCTCCACGGTAATTTCCCCCATGGTGTAGCTTCTGGAAATCCCCTCCAGAATTACGATTGGTTTACGGTTTGTATCCAAAGTTTTGTAAACCCCAACTTATCGCATTGAACGCATCGAAACCAAAAATCAAGACAGGTACGAGGAATTTGCCCATGGAGCAAATTCTGCTTATAAACAACCCACAGAAGGGTGTTTCCCTACCGGGAACTGCCGGTCGTGGCATTGTAAACGGACGCTTCTTGGCGTCACCTTTATCGTATCACGCCGAAAAGTTCCCGGCAGAGAAAGCACCCTTCTGCGGGTCTTAACACTCCATTTCCTATCTTCAAAGGCAAATTCCATCCACACGGAATGGATTTTGAGCTAAAGCGTTCAATGCGATGAGTTAAGGTTATCACCGGGTAATAAAACCTTAAATTATCGCATTTGTATCAGGGTGTTCCTGGGTAAATAGGATACAAGTATTTCATAATAATAATTCGAGTTCCGGTGGCAGGGTTATTGATCCGGAAAAAACCTAATTTACCGCTGAGCCCGACATACAATTTATTAATGAGTTTTGCCGGTGGGGTTTGAGTTCCCTGATCAGTACATTTCGGCGTGCGTAAATAAATGTGACGCCAAGGAGCGTCCGTTAATAATGCCACGACCGGCATGGACTGAGCAGGGTACTCATGCCCCGCTGGCATAATTTATATAGTTTGTTTGTATGGCTGGTTCAGCGGTAAATTTGGGTTTAATAGTAATGACCCATGCCTATGTAAATTTCCCTGTATATACCTTTTGGAAGCTTCTTTGTCCGGTGGAATTCCTGGATATTAAAGCCTATGCTGCCCCGGAGATAAAAACTCCGCCATTTTAAGGGGAAAGTGATAATTTCCAGGCCCGCACCGCTAATAAGGTCTTCCTTCTTTAGTTGATATTTGTTTGGTATAAGTTGATTACTGTCCGGTTTATTATTTCCGTTCGAGCTGTCTGCCAGAACCAGGTCGACAAAGGGAGACCAATGCTGTTCAAAGTCAAAGTACCTGTATTTGGGGTTTTCCTTCCATTCCGAAGGAACAAAACGGATAAGTCTGACGGGAAAGTCCAGATTCAGGGAAAGACGTTCTCTGGCGTATAATTCATTGTCCTTATAGCCCCGGATTACATCTCCCGCTAAATCATAAAAATCATTAAACCACCGGGTATACATCAACCTTCCTGATATGCCAAAAAACCTTGATACCGCTATATGTCCTTCTGCAAGAAAACCCAGACTGTTAATCCAGTCCTGGCGGAAAAAGTTATACTCGTTTTTGTTAAAAAGAGAAACCCCAAGTCCCTCGCGATAATTCCCAATCCAGTTGATTTTTTTAAAACCGATTTCCTGATCGATACCTGCGCCGGGTCCTCGCCGGTAATCTCCGGGATCACCTCCGGGTTGGTATTTTACAATTCCGTAAACTCCCGGCGAATAAACAAGCCTTCCAAATTTTCCTACCCTAAGGGGCATAGGTATTTTCCAGTCCACATATGGCTTACTGAATAAATACCAGTCGTGATACTCATCGATGTTGTTGATGTCGGAAGGGGGCTTGCGGATTCTTAATCCGGGCTCACTGCTGTCTGCCTGGCGGGTGATACTTGCAATCCGATCGGTATTTTCTTCATGGATAACCAGGCCCTGTTCAAAACCGAACGTAAAAAGGGTATCCAAAACAGGAAGTTCCAAGGCTAAACCCAGGACATTCTTGTTGTAATAGGGTTCGCCGGTCCGGTAATAGTAGTATTCATTGTAGGATGTAAAAATCCAATAATGGTAAAAAGCTTTGAAAGGGATGGTAATTTCCGTAAGGAATCCCAGGGAGTTCCGGTCTTTATCATCGCTGCCCCAGACCAAATCCAGTTTAACGGGAGCCAGGGTTCCCAAAAAGTTGTAATCCCTGGCTTTTAAACTCAGGGTAAAACCGGCATTGGAATCGTATTTGGGCTCAGGGATTATAATCAGGCTTGTGCTGTCCGTAACGGATATTTCCAGATAAACAGGAATTACGCCGTCTTCTTCTGCTTCCCCAAGGGAATAATGAACAGAACTCTCTTCGGCTTCCAGTGCCCTGATATTGTACAGATCCTGAATCTTTTCCGCCAGATACTTTTCCAAAGCAGCCCAGCCGCTGAAACGTACTCCGGTCTTAAAATCAGCCAACCGCTCCAGGGCGGATTCTTTGGTTTTCCCTGTTATTTTATAATTGATGCTTCGAATAACAAATTCGGTAACATATTCAGTTTCAACTTCTGCTGTTTCAGCTTCTACAGATTCTTCCTGGGAAAAAAGGCAGGGATTGTAAATAACGATAATGATTATATAGAACCATAATTTTTTGCACCGAATGCATTGGTGGCAAAGATTCAACACAGGTATATTGAATTTACTCATGAAGCATACTTCTGAAATTAAACACCTTGCGGGGGGCTCTGCCTTACCGGAGGCTAGATGGTCATGGCTTTTTTCTACGGACACTTCTGGTGTCGCTTCTTCATATGCATGCCATGCGGACCTTCGGCCCGCGAGTGCAAGGAAATTTTTATTAGGAAGCTGCTGTCGCAGCATTATATGAGCCAAGAGGCGGCTTGTACATGCGCCTCCGGTAAAGCAAAGACCTCCTGCAAGGCGCATATATTCCGAATATACTTCATGGGCAAATTCCTCATCCATGTAATGGATTTTGGTACCAAGGTATTCATTTTCAGATGGAAAGACTAATACCGGGTGTTAAAACCCAAAATTACCATATCTTCATTCGGGTGTTCCTGGGTAGATTGGAGGCGCACACAGGGCAAAAGCGTAGGCGAGTGCCCATGCAAAGTCTTTGCCTTTGGCAATGAGTTTGTATGGGCAGGCCCCATTGGCTTTTTTTAAGGTACGTCTTTACGTACCGGTGTGCCTCCTTGATAATTAGGAACACCCGGATGTCAGTGTGATAAATCGGAGTTTATAATAGTCCATTAATAAGGGTATCCAGATATTTTATAACCCGCTCGTCTTCTTCAATCAAAGCAGCTCCTTTCGCCATGGGAACCACAAACCGAAGTTTTCCGTTCTTTTTCTTTTTATCAGACAACAGGGCTTCCCGAAACTTTTCGCGGGAAGCTTTGCGGTAAGATCTCCGGGATGTTCCCCGAGAAGACTCTGAAGAAGACCCTTGAGAAGTTCCAATGGAGGTTCCTGTCCGGAAACCCCAGGCTTTTAGGGTTTTTTGTATCGCTTCTGCCCGATCCTGGGGAGTTATTCCTAATTCCTGTCCCAGTTCGCAGGAACGGGCAATGCCCCAGGCTGTCGCTTCGCCGTGGCTGATTTTCCCCGGATCCATTGCGCTTTCCAAAGCATGTCCAAAGGTATGTCCCAGGTTCAGAAGCGCCCTTCCTCCGGCAGAATCAGGATTTTCTCTTGGGTCTTTTTCTACAATACGGCCTTTAACCATAAGGGCTTTTTCTATAAGAGGCTGGATAGTATCAGGCTCAGACATAAGTAATTGAATATCAGGTTTTTGGCTTATCATGGTAAAAAACTCTGGGTCAGGATCCAGAATAGCGGCTTTAATAAGTTCCGCCATGCCCGACTTCCATTCCCCGGGAGGAAGGCTTTTCAGGGTATCCAGGGCTATAATAATGGCTTTTGCGGGATAAAAAGTTCCTGCCAGATTCTTTATCCCATACAGGTTAATACCTGTTTTGCCTCCCAGTGACGCGTCAATCATACAGAGCAGGGTAGTGGGGATCAATGCTAAATGTGCGCCCCGCATATAAAGGGAAGATGCGAAAGCGGTACAATCACATATTACACCGCCCCCCAGGCCAATAAAAAGACCATCCCTGCCCAATCCTTCACCCTTGGCAGCCCTAAGGATGGGCTCTACCGTCTGCCAACTCTTGTATCTTTCTCCTGCCGGAAGAACATAAGCCGGAAAACCCAGATTTCCTGCATAGCGGGTAGTATTTTCGTCACAAATAATAATACCTTGACTGGCAGAATAACGATCCGTTAAGGCGCAAATTTCTTCTTTCGACTGGGGAAGCTTCTTGCCAATGGTCACAAAGCTGGCGAAGTCTTCAAAATGAAAACAAATAGACACAACTATTCTTTCCGGATCAAAAAGGTAAAAACCCGTCCGGTAACACGCGAATTTAACAGCCCAATGTATTCCAGGCGGCCGAAACACGCTCCGGAACAGTGAAAAGGCATATTTATCTGAAAATATCGTATTAGCGGAAAAAAGTCAATTAGTTTCCCGGAAATTCAAACTCCAATTTAGCGTATTTGTATCCGGGTGTTCTTAATCACCAAGGAGGCGCACCTAAAAAAACCGGCGGGGCCTGTGCAAGGCAAGACCTCTGCCTTTGGCAGGGATCTTGCCTTGCACACCCGCCTCTGCTTTAATCTGAGTGCGCCTCCTATTAACCCAGGAACACCCGGATACATATACGCTAAATTACCGTTTCTATACCCAGTAATAACCAATTTACAGATGAACCAGCCATGTAATATGTTCAGAGAGTTGTAGCGGTGGGGTTAAGTTCCCTGATCAGTCCATTTTGGCATGCGTAGACAAATGTGACGCCGGGAAGCGTCCGTTAGAAAAAGCCATGACCAGCATGGACTGAGCGGGGAACTTAACCCCACCGGCATAATAAATATGGTTTATTTGTATGGCTTGTTCAGCGGTAAAGTAGAGTTTAATCGGCTAGACCTGCAATTCCGGTTTCTATAGCATTAATAAATTTTGTCCGAAGCAGGGGGCCTGGTTTTTCCAGATCATTAACATAGTTTTCCCAACATTTTCTGTAGTGTATC
>JAIRRF010000117.1 GCA_031256115.1 Treponema sp. | reverse complement strand
GGTTGTCGGTGCCTCCGGTAAGAACTGTAAGGCCGTTTTTTATACAGAAAGCCCCCAGGGTTTGACAGTTTTCCACGATATTAGCCGCATAGCTGCGGAATTCCGGCATGGCCGCTTCTTTAAAAGCCACGGCCTTGGCGGCACTCACATGAGGCAGGGGGCCGCCCAGGGTCAGGGGGCAACCCTTATCCAGGGCCTCGGAACATTCTTTTTTTGCCAAAACCAGCCCTGCCCTGGGGCCCCGCAGAGTTTTATGGGTGGTGGTAGTTACCACATGAGCATGGAGGACCGGATCGTAATCTCCGGTAAAAACCTTCCCAGCCACAAGGCCCGCATAATGAGCCATGTCTACCATAAACACCGCTCCGGCCTTGTCGGCAATTTCCCGCATCCGTCGGCAGTCGATTTTCCGGGGATAAGCAGAGTAACCGGTTAGAAGTATTAAGGGTCGTATTTCCAGGGCCTGCTTTTCAATTTCATCATAATCCAGCATCCCCGTTTCGGATGAAACCGAATAACTATAGACATCGAACATACGGCTGGAAAGGTTGTAGCGATAGCCGTGGGTCAGGTGGCCGCCGGAATAGTAATCCAATCCCAGAAGTTTTTGGCTTCCCAGCTTTTGCTTTAATTCCTTCCATTGTGTGTCGTTTAATTTATATAGATTTGTCTCGCCCCACTTTGCCAGTGCGGGGTTTTCAATTTTTACAGTCAGGATTGCCCAGTAAGCCAGAACATTTGCGTCCACTCCGCAATGGGGCTGGACATTGGCGTATTCGGCGCCGAAAAGTTTACAGGCTTCTCTGGCGGCATTCGCTTCTACGGTATCTACATTTTCGTTTCCTGCGTAAAAACGATGACCCGGCATGCCTTCGGCATATTTATCGGTAAAGAGGTTTCCCATTGTTAGCTGTACTGCCATGGAACAGTAGTTTTCACTGGCAATCAACTTAACCCTGCTTCGCTGGTTTTCCAGTTCTTTTACTATTGTAGCTGCTATTTCCGGAGCAACTTTGGCTGTCTCTGTGAGATTACACAGGTAGGCAAGGAAGGCGGTATTTGCTTTACCGGGTTGTACACTTGCAAGATAGTCGGCAACGGGATTCATGGTTACAGCATAGCCTGTTTTTTACAATTCAGCAATTGCCCTTTGCACCATTTTGTCACAGTGTTCGTTGTAGGTATTTCCCGCATGACCCCGGATCCATTCCCATTGAACCGACAATCCGCCTGCCAAAGCATCCAGTTCCAGCCAAAGATCCTGATTTTTAACGGGTTTTTTATCACTGGTACGCCAGGAATTCTTTTTCCAGGTATGAATCCATTCAGTTATGCCTTTTTGGACATATTGGGAATCGGTGTGAACCACAGCCTGCCGATCTTGAGTACCTGTCTCCTTTTCTCCTGTCGATTTTGCTTCCGATTTATTTTTTAACGTTTTTAGGGCGGAAATTACCGCCAAAAGTTCCATACGGTTATTGGTGGTATTCCGTTCCGCGCCCCATTCTTCCGCCGCAACAACATCGTCCTGAGAAGTCTGTTGAACCATCACATAGGCCCAGCCGCCGGGGCCGGGGTTTCCTGAACAACCTCCGTCTGTATAAATGTCATACATAAAAGAGGTTTCTTTAGTACCGTTTAACCTGCACCCAGTTGCCCGATTCGGCAGAAGCAAAAAGAGCATCCAGAACAGCCATATTGGCAACGGCGTCTTTTATAGACGTGGGGGCTTCTGTCTGTTTTTCTGCGGCGGCGGTCGCAAATGCGTCAAAAACTTGCAAATACTGATCGGCAATTTCCGTTTCGATAGTCCGGGCACCAATACCGGTGTCAACGTGGATCCGTCCGGGTACATCGCCGTACATGTTAAAGGGAACTTCCACAGCCAAGGTCCCATTGGTACCCAAGGCCCGGACCCGCTGCCAGGGAAACAACTGTGTACTTACCGTAAATGTAGATACCCGGCCTTCTCCAAAGTCCAGCATAGCGGATGTATAAATGTCTGTCTTAAAAACCGGATCCCTTTTTATATTACAAACTACTCTAACTGGTTCTGCCTGCATAAGAAGCCGGGCGGTGGACACCGTATAACACCCTATGTCCAGGATGCCCCCGCCTCCGGTTTCGACAATGTTGCGAATATTCTTTTCGTCTGTGTTTGTGTAGGAAAAGATACCGGTAGTTGTCATCACCGTTCCCAATTCGCCGGAATTGACAATTTCCGCCGCCCGGATCCACTGGGGGTGGAACCGGTACATAAAGGCTTCCATTAACAGGATTCCCTTTTTTTCGCAATATTCCGCCGCTTCCACCGCCTCTTTGGCATTTAAACCCAAAGGCTTTTCGCAAAGAATCGGCTTTCCGGCATCGGCGGACTTTTTGATGTATTCCAAATGCAGATGATTGGGCAGGGGGCAGAAAACAAAGTCGATATTTGGATCCGCCAATAATTCCTCATAGGAACCATACGCTTTCTGAAAACCCCATTTTTGGGCATAGGCGTTCGCCTTTTCCGCGTTTCTCGAGGCTATTCCATAGGGTTCCACCAGCAAAGATGACGCCAGGGGTGTCGCAACCCGCAGTGAATAATGCCTGGAACAGCCTAAAACGCCTAAACGAAGTTTTCCGGTTGTTACGCCCATTTAATAAACCCTGTCCGGTAGGGATGAATCAGCGCTTCGTGTTTGGGCAGAATCCGCACCGTGTGTCCCTGCTGGCCTGTGTCTGCACATTCTATACGGACCTGGTAAATCCAGGCGCTTCCTTCCTGATTCTGAGCTTTCATCTCGGTCCGGCGGGCATTATCGATGTCTTTGCTTTGGTTGGAAACCGCGCCGTGGTACAATTCCACCTGTACTTCATCAGGTTTAAGGCCTGCCAATTCAACATAAGCAGTAACCGTCAGGGAATCCCCCCTCTGCATTACCGGTCTGGCGTTAGATTCAACCTTGAGGATCTTTAGGCTGCTCCAGGCATCCTTGATTTTTGCCATATATGCTGCCAAG
>JAIRRF010000104.1 GCA_031256115.1 Treponema sp. | reverse complement strand
AAACAGCCGGAGCCTTTATCCCGAAGAATCGCAGAAATTTGTTTCCTTTTTACTTGAAAAGTCAGAATTCATTGCTGTTTCCGCATTTGCAATTCCGGGAAACAGCAGCCGTATATTGGAACAGTCAAAAAACGATCCTTATTATGCCAAGGCATTTGATATGTATGAATCGGGCGAGATGGTTGGGGATTTGTATCGCAGGGCCAACACTGGCAGATTTAATACCATTGTACACCAGGAAATTAAACTGATGTTCCAGGGAAACAAAACGTCAAAAGAATGTGCGGAATCATTACAGCAAAACTGGCAAAACATTTCAGGAATGAGTTCCAGCTACCAGTAAATGCACGTTCTTATTAAGCCCCATATTCTTAACGGTACCATTGCTGTTCCCGGATCCAAATCACATACCATACGCCGGCTTTTATTTGCCGCCCTTACAAACGGAGTTTCGTATATTGTACAGCCCCTGGATTCATTGGACACACAATCCTGTGTTGCAGCCTGCCGGATCTTCGGAGCAAAAATTACTGAGGATACCAAAAACGGCATTAACCGATGGATAGTCCGGGGAAACGCCTTTCCTTTTCAGGGAGGAGTTGTTGATGTTGGCAATTCCGGTACAACCTTATTTTTTTCCATCGCCGCCGCAGCCCTGTTTAATAAGCCGGTTGCCTTTACCGGGGACGATCAGACTGCCCGGCGCAGCGCCGGCCCGCTGCTCTCTGCCTTGACAGGTCTGGAAGTAAAGGTTATTTCAGAAAACGATCATATCCCCATCACGATTTGCGGCCCCTGGAAAGGAGGAAAAGTCAGTCTTTCCTGCCCCACCAGCCAATATCTGTCTGCGTTGCTTATCGCCGCTCCTTTGGCCTCAGCTAATACGGTAACGGAAATTGAAGTTCCCTTTCTTAACGAAAAACCATATGTGGAAATGACTTTAGCCTACCTGAAAGCTCAAGGTTTTTACGATACCGTCAAAGCCCCTGACTCGGGATTTCTTCCTGCGGTTACTGCCGTTTCTGATTTTTCCCGGTTTTGTATCCGGGGCGGCTGCGTTTATGCACCCATTAATGGTCCCGTACCGGGAGATTTTTCTTCAGCGGCCTTTCCCGCCGCCGCCGCCGCAATTTCCGGAGGAACAGTTACCCTTTTGGGACTTGATCCCGGTGATTCCCAGGGGGACAAAGTTTTTTTTGAATACCTTGCCCGAATGGGCTGTGTTATACAGTGGAAACACAGGGATGGAACTGAATTTGACGGTGCAGCGGCAGATTGGCAGTTAACAGTATCCCGAACCGGAACTCTTCAAGGCGGTACTTTTGATTTAAACAACACACCGGATTTACTCCCTGTCATGGCGGTCCTTGGAGCTTATGCCGAAGGAGAGACAGCATTAGTTAATGCTGCCCATGCCCGGATAAAAGAAACAGACCGTATTGCTGTAATGGCTGTAGAATTAAGAAAACTGTTTTCCGGAGGAAAGGACAGGTTCCGCTGTGAAGAAAAGCCCGACGGCCTTTTGATAAGAGGCAGCGCCGCCGGATCAATAGAAGACGGCAAGTCTTCCATCACTTTGGATGGTCATGGCGATCATCGCATCGTAATGGCCCTGGTCTGTGCCGCTCTGGGGCTGCCCGCCGGAACGGTTTTAATCCATGGAGCGGAAGCGGCAAAGCTAAGCTATCCTGGTTTTTTGGAACTCCTTGGCGCGTAGTCTAATTCTTTGTCACGCATTATACTAAAATCCATGCGCGTTATCATTGTCGGGGCAGGGTTGGTGGGGACCCAGCTGGCCCGTTTTCTGATAGAAGAGAAACATAATGTTGCCATTATCGAAGCAAGCGAAGAACGGGCCCGGCATGTTTCAAACAGGCTGGACTGTATGGTTCTCCATGACGAAGGGAATTCCATAAATGCCCTGAGAGATGCGGGTGTTGCCAGAGCCGATGCGCTTGTTTGCGTTACTCATTCGGACGAAGTAAACATGATTATCTGCGGCCTGGCCGCCCGGTATCCGAAGCTTATTAAAATTGCCCGGGTGCGAAACGATGAATATGTACAGCAAAATTTTCAAAACCATATGGAAGACGGAAACGCTCCGCCCATGGGGATTAATTACTTTATCCATCCCGATGTGGAAGCCGCCCGGTCTGCCCTGGATTCGATAGAACACGGAGCGGTGGGAAACATACTTTCTTTCAGCAATACCCCCTATGAATTAGGAACCATAGATATATCCGGAGGATCTTCCTTTGACGGACTTGTCTTAAACAACTTCCGATCGTTCATGGAAAAGGACAGTCTTATTACACTGGTTGAGCGGAAGGGAAAAAGTATTCTTCCCATGGGAACAACCCGGCTTGAAGCAGGGGATAGGATTTATCTTCTGGCAAAGGAAGAAAAATTAAACGCCGGTTTTTTGCTGGCAGGCTATTCGGACAAACCACTTAGGAAAATTGGTATTGTAGGAGGAGGACGGCTGGCTTCGCTGATTGCTGCGGGACTTTTAAGCAGGGAAAAACGAAAGATAAACGAGGTCAGAAATTATGATGAAACCGGCAGTCCCTCTGCCTCAAAAAAGAAAAATACAATGGGTCTTTTTTCTTTTATAAAGACCCTGATCCCCAGGGGTCTTCAAAAGGTAGTCATTATTGAACAGGATTACAGGATTTGCAGGGAGCTGGCGGACCGTTTCCCCGATGCCCTGATCCTGAACGAAGATATTTCCGACGAAAATTTTGTAGCCGAGGAACATATCGCTGATTTGGACCTTATTGTCACCGCCACGCAACACCAGGAATTCAACATTGTTACCGCAGTGTATCTTAAGTCCCAGGGGGTTGCCAGGGCTGTAGCCATGGTAACCAGTACCGGTTATGCCGCCATTGCCCGTCAGCTCGGAGTTGATGTTGTGATCCCCATAAAAACCGTGGTGGTGGATGCTATCCTTTCAAAGTTGATTGGAGGCGGTGCAATGGAAGTACACAGTCTTGGGGACGGCAGTGTTGGTGTTCTGGAAGTGGAAATCAACCCCGGCTGCCGGGCCGAAGGAAAAAGCCTGAAGGAATTTGCCCTCCCCGAAGGAGCCCTGGTAATGCTGGTAAACCGGAAAACCGAAGAAGATTTTATTCCACAGGGAGACTATGTATATACCGCAGGCCACCGGCTTATCCTGATCGCCCGGAACGGGACAGAAATGGAAATAGAAGGCATTTTTGGAAAGACGCCCCATACATCGGAAAGCTTTAGGTACGGCAAAAAACAATGAAGCAGAACGCTGTTTTTCGTCTTCTTTTCATGCTTATCCTGTTTTATGCCCTGGCAATGGTTGTTCCGTTGATTATTGCTTTTGTTCTTTCTGATACAGAAATGATAAGAGGTTTTGGGTTTACTATTACTTTTTCCGCAGCAACAGCCCTCCCGGCATTCCTAACAACACGTAAACAAAG
>JAIRRF010000081.1 GCA_031256115.1 Treponema sp. | reverse complement strand
AAACCTGTAAAATTACGTATTACGTTGGCAGACAGAGAAGAAGTGCTGAACCAATAAGGGCTTAATTGACGCAGCCTCTGATTTATGTTATTATTTTTTTTCAGACATGATTCCAGCGGATCCGCCGTGTATAACGACGGTTTCCTGAAAATAGAGGAGTTGTCCCCATGAAACGGACTTATCAACCCAGCAAGGTTAAGCGGAACCGCAAATTCGGTTTCCGGGCCCGGATGAAGACTAGAGGAGGGCGGCTTGTATTAAAACGCCGCCGGGCCAAAGGACGGTATAAACTTACCGTTGCAGACGAAAAAAAACCCTATTAGCAATCCTTGCCTGAAATTACCGGAGGAGTGCAAGACCGGGAGAACATTCAAGCGGCGGGAACATCTTAAGAGAAGGGAAGAAATAACAAGGGTTTTTAAAAAAGGCCGATCCGTCAGTTGTATCGGTATTAGGTTATATTTTTTGGCTAACGGATTGCCAAATAACCGCATCGCCGTAACATTTGTACGAAAATATGGGAATGCAGTGCGAAGGAACCGGGCCCGGCGGCTGAGCCGGGAGGCATACCGATTGATGAAAAATGATCTTATGACCGGTTTTGATTTGGTTCTGTTAATGTACCCCCAAAAGCCGGAAACCGGCCAGGGGTCTCTGTCTGAAAGTTCCGGACAGCTAATAACCCTTTTTGAAAAGGCAGGTATATGCTGCCAGAGGAAAAAATGTTGCAAAAATTAGCTTTATTCCTGATTTGGTTGTACCAGAAAGCAATTTCTCCCCATCTTCGGTCTGGCTGCCGGTATTATCCCAACTGTTCCAGTTATGCAATGGAAGCGGTACAGCGGTATGGAACCTGGAAAGGTTCCTGTTTAGCCCTAAAACGGATTCTTCGCTGCCACCCCTTTCATCAGGGCGGCTATGATCCGGTGCTTTGAGTTTTTGACCTAAAAAGATAGGATTTATATTTAATTATGGAAAAGAATACAATATTGGCAGTTGTTTTTTCTTCGTTGGTTATTTTTGGCTGGTTTCTTTTTATACAACCCATATTATATCCCCCCCAGGAACCGGAACCAAGCTACAATCAGGACAGGAGGGCCCCGGTTGAAAGCCCTGTAATAGTACAGCCGGAGTCCGGTACAGTTCAGCCTGCGGCTGAGGAAACAATTCAGGAAACCTTAGTTCCCGAGGAGATTCCCGAAAAAGAAGAACGGGTTGTAATTGAAACTGATCTTATCATGGCCGTACTGTCCAATTCCGGAGGCGATCTTGTTTCTTACCGGTTAAAGGAACACCACGACAAAGGACAGATGGTCGAAATGATCCTTCCTTCTGTCGATGAAAACGGTATTGAAAGGAATTCCCATGCCTTTACAGTTGCTTTTGGCGGAATAAATGCCCGCCCAATAGAAACAAATTTCCGTATTTCAAGGCCTTCCCCGCTGGTAGTGGAATTTTCCCAGGATTTTTCCGTCCAGGGTTATCCGGAACCTTTTACCTTAAGCAAACGTTACGAATTTAAAACCGGCGAATATGTGTTCCAGCTTGCCCTCTCCATTACCGGCCCTGTTAATATGCCGCTTAATTTCGGCGACGATGCTTATACCCTGGCTTTCGGTCCCCAGATTGGACCAAATTTTCAAAAACTGGATGCCCGTTATGAATACCGCCATTATTTTACCCTGGCCAACGGAAAAAAGAGTAATTCCAAATTAAATACCGTCAATGACTCACGTTTTACCTGGGCGGCAATAGCAAGTAAATATTTTACAGTAATCGTTATCCCCGATAATACCCTGTATAGCCTTTCCTTTTCCGATAAACCGGAACCCGGAGTTCCCAGTACTTCCAGAATGTACCTGATCCGGCCCCCCCTGAACTCTGCCATTGCCAATGATGTGTTTCACTTCTATTTGGGGCCAAAGAATCAGGAAAGTTTAAACCGCTATGATACTGGGGATAACGGCTTTAAACTCCGGGACTTGGACATAACAAAAGCTGCCAGTACCAGCGGAATTTTAAGCCCCCTGGAAACGTTCCTTAAATGGCTTCTGAATATCTGCTATAAACTGGTCAAAAATTACGGCGTGGCAATCATTCTGCTTACCCTGCTGGTCAAAATTGTGCTTTTCCCGCTGACCAAAAAAAGTTCAGAAGCCAGTATTAAGATGCAGGCCCTGGCTCCCAAGATCAAGGAACTTCAGGCAAAATATAAGGATAATCCGGCGAAACTTAATACCGAACTCAGCGCCCTTTATAAAAAAGAAGGCCATAATCCCATGTCGGGCTGCCTTCCTCTGATTATCCAAATGCCGTTGCTTTTTGCCATGTACAACCTCTTTAATAACCATTTCGATTTGCGGGGCGCAATGTTTATACCCGGCTGGATACCGGATCTTTCCATTCCTGAATCAATTTTAAATTTCGATTCTCCCCTGCCCTTGTTGGGCTGGGAAGCCCTCAGACTTCTGCCTTTTATCTATGTGGCATCCCAGCTGCTATATGGTTTTGCAACCAGAACCCCTGAACAGCAGGGCAATCCATCCATGAAGATGATGTTATATGTTTTACCTATAGTATTTTTCTTTGTACTCTACAATGTTCCTTCGGGGCTGTTGGTTTTCTGGATCATGTCCAATCTTTTTACTTTAATTCAGCAAGTTTTACTTAACAAATATCTGGCCAGGAAAAAAGCCGCAGCTGTAGAAGATGAACCACCGATGGTTATTGCACCGAGAAAGAAAAAGAAAAACTAATTTTTGTGCAAGAGAGGTATCTATTATGATATATGAATTTGAAGGCCGTACAGAAAAAGAGGCCATTGACAAGGCTGCGGCGGAATTGGGAATAGAGAAAAATGAATTTGATGTGGAAATTCTGGAAACCCAGCGTTCAGGCTTATTCAAAAAGGGTTATGTTAAAATCCAGGTGCACACAGAGGGCCCGGGCGCGGATCCGGCAAAAACTTTTCCCAAAGAAGATCTATCCGGAAACCAGGCGGCACGCCGACATGAGCCGGTACAGGACAGGACTCGGCACGCCGACAGTCGGCACGCCGACATTAGTCGGCATAGAACCGGCAGACAGAACAGGGCCGGATATGTACCCGGTTCAACAGATGATTTAGAAAAGGCCCTGGTTTCTTTTTTGGAAGGGCTTATTGAACGCATGGGTTATGCGGGAAGAATTTCTGTATTGTACCGCGAAGAAAGCAAACTGGGCCTTAAAATTGAATCGGAAAACTCTTCCATTCTGATTGGAAAGAAGGGAAAAAACCTTGATGCCCTTCAGCTTCTGGCAAACATCTATGCGGGCAGGCATGGCAGGGAAGATATGCGGATCATCCTGGACAGCGAAAATTACCGACTGCGCCGGGAGGAATCATTGGTACGCCTTGCCTATACCGTAGCGGATCGAGTCCGGGAAAGCAGATCTTCAGTACTGCTGGAGCCGATGAATCCTTTTGACCGTCGGCTTATTCATACTACCCTGAACGATATTTCTGATGTCGAGACCAAAAGCGAAGGAGAAGGCCTGTATAAGCAAGTACGGGTGTATTATCGCGGCTTTAAACCCGGTCATTGAGGCGTCTTGTTCAGAACCAGTATGATGGGAAAATGATCCGATAATCCGTTGCCTGTCTTTGGATTGTAAGTCCTGGGTCGGCCTTCCCCATTGGCAAAGGGCGGTTCTGCCAAAACAAGGAAATGTTTATACTCCCAGCCTTGATTTCCAAACAAAGCGGCATTAAGAAGAAAATGATCGATGGTTTCCCAGGTATCTTTGTAAAAAAATGAACCCGGGGAATTCTCTTCTCTTTCCATCCAGGGTGAATACACCAGACCCGAAATCTCGGGAACAGGACCAGTCCCGGAAAAAAAATATGCTCTCGGTGGCTTTTGATTGCTTAAAACAAGGAAATCCTGAAACCCCGGCCTTAGATTTATCCGGTTGTTACCGGCCAACATGGCTGCTTCGCTTGTATCGGGAAATAAAGCGCAGCGGTAAGTGCCTTCGATTCTGTCAAATTCATTGTGGTTTTCATTCAAATCCCCCATGATGATCACCGGCGTACCAGGCCTTTCTGCGTCGATCTCCAGAAGCCGCCGGACAACAAGTGCCGCTCCTGCCCGGCGTAGGGCTTCGGTATTTTTTTCTCCTCCAAGCTTTGACTTCCAATGGCAAACCAAAAGCGCCAGCGGCCCGGACTGGGTTTCCGCCCAGACTTCTGCCACAGGCCGGGGTATGCTGCCGTCGGATGAATGGTACGAATGAACCCTGGTCCCGGTCAGGGGCAGTTTACTTAGGATTCCCATACCCATTGAACTTTCCGGAAAACCGGCAAAAAAGGTATAGAGAAAACCCATAGCTTCCGCCAGATCCCGGACAACACCGGAATTTTCAACTTCAATTAATGCCAAAATGTCCGGGTTGAACCCGCCGTCTCCTTTCATGGCTCCTGTAATGCTGTTCAACCGGGCCCGGTACTTTTCTTCGTTCCACCCTTCGCTGTTTTTAAATTCATCATACTCAAAACCGTTATCCAGGCCGTCAAATAAATTTTGCACATTCCAGCTTGCAATAATTAATTGTTCCGCTCCGGGTTCCGGTTTTGCCGCTGAACATGCCCAAAGGGATACAAACAGGACAGCCGCAATTATTCGACCAAAAAAATGTTTTATCATAAAATCCTCCTATGACCATTAAGGTAATAGGATTCATCCTGCTTTAATCAAATTCCAATAAATTCATAACAAGGCATTAATTCTTGTTTATGCAGGTTGTTTTTATGCAGCCGGTCTATTTTATCTTTTATAACCGGATCATCACATATTCCGTCCCGGATATATTTATCCAGAACGGCATAACTAAAACCGAGATTCTCCTCATCGGTCATGCCGGAAAGCCCGTCCTCGGGGGTCTTATCAATAAATTTGGGAGGTAATTTTAGTTCTCTGCCAATAGCTTTTATTTCCGTAACGGTCATACGTGACAATGGGCTAAAATCACCTGCGCTGTCTCCGAATTTTGTAGAATACCCCACCCAGTCTTCGCTAAGATTACAGGTATTGGCGACACGTCCGTTAACGGTGGCCGATACGGCGTAAAGGGCAGTCATTCTTATTCTTGCCGGAATATTCACCGATGCTTGTCTGTTTATTGTAATCTCCCCTTCTTTTACAGCTCCTAGGAGCGAATCTACACAGTTTCCGATATTAATAACACAATGGCTGATTCCCAAATGGTTAACCAGCTCCAGCGAAACGCCAATATCGGCTTGTTCCCCCTGGGGCATTAGAACGCCGAAAACTCTGTCTGCACCAAGGGCCTTTGTACATAAAGCAGCGGTAATCGAACTGTCTTTGCCTCCGCTTATACCAATGATTGCAAGGCAATCCCTGCCGTTTTTATTAAAGTAATTCTGTATCCATTGGACAATTCCGTCTTTGACCTTTCCAGCTTCAAACATACATTCATCTTGATCTTTTTTTTTATTTATGGCAATGTTAAAACATGGATACGGTATTTGTAAAACCCGCCAAGCTTGAAAGGAAATGGTTTGTAATTGACGCTGAAGGTAAAGTATTGGGGCGTGTAGCGGCCAGGGCCGCTTCTATTGTACGCGGTAAAGAAAAAGCTATCTTTGCCCCCCACCAGGAAATGGGGGATTTTGTGGTGATTATTAATGCTGAAAAAGCCGCATTGACAGGCAGGAAGCCCAATCAGAAGACCTACTACCATCATACCGGTTATGTGGGGGGTCTTAAATCGGTTAATTATGAAAAGCTTTCTGCCAAACATCCTGCCAGCCCCATGGAGCTTGCTGTTAAGGGGATGCTTCCCAAGGGACCTCTTGGCAGAAAACTTCTAAA
>JAIRRF010000058.1 GCA_031256115.1 Treponema sp. | reverse complement strand
CCCGTTCACGCCCGAACGCTTCCATGTCATCAAAGTCAGACCCGTTGCAAAGCAGAGTTGTAAGCCCGATGACCAGAATATCCACCAGGTTGTGTCGCAGATTTCCCCATGGTCGCCGGGGATCCGGTATCTCTCCCAATTTCTCTTTCAACCGCACAATATCCATTTGTCCCTCCCATGGATATTTCGGTCATTTTTTCTTCTTCCTTAAAAAGTAAATGCAGGAGCCCTGGATTGATTATGGCCCGGGCTACCGTCTTTACTATGTTATCAGAGATAACAAGATAATTATTTTGCTTTGCGGAGGCGACAAGCGCAATCAGCAAGCAGACATTAATAGGGCAGCCGGTCTGGCCATGGAGGTTTAAAAAATGAGTTTGAAACTTAAGAAGTGGGATGTAACGGAACACATGGATAACGAGGATTATATATCAGAATACTTAAAAGCGGCTTTTGAAAGTGGGGATATCTCTGAAATCACCCGTGCTCTGGGAGATGTAGCCCGCTCTCGTAACATGACCGACCTTGCTGAAAGAATGGGAATCAGCCGCCAAGGACTCTATAAAACCCTATCTGAAAATGGCAATCCGGAATTTGCAACCATACAAAAACTTATCACTGCTTTAGGGCTGCAGTTGAGTATAATTGTGCCATTAAAGACCGTTGGTAAGCAGGTATCATCTATTTCACCTTCTTACCTCTTCGAAAAAAGATCACATGAAGATTGAATTGCCGCCAAGTACGTTAATGGGCGAAGCGGTTGGCTATATGCTTAGACAAAGGGATAAAACTTACCGCATATTGTCAATTTTGAACCAGAACCAACAGATCCAGTAGTTTGGACCGCAGTGTATCAAGTTCTGCTCTTAGATCCTGCCAATCACAAGAAAGCTCTTTCTCCAATTGTTTTCTTGCTTCTTCGATGGTAAAATGCCGTACATAAAGAAGGTACTTAAGCCGGAAAAGAAGCCGAAGATCCTTGCCGGAAAATACCCGATGCCTTCCAAGATCCCTTTTTGGCTGTATCAGGGGCATTTCATCTACCCAGTACCGGAGGACAGAATTTTTTATTCCAAGAATCCTTTCTACCTCTGCACTTGTATACGATGCCATTAATTTTTCCGTTCCCCTCTTGTATATCCAACCGAATGGCGAAGCTGTGAAGGTTCCCCTCTTGATGGACGAATCTCTACTTCTATGGGAATTAGGGAATAGCCCAGACTTTTGCGAATCGTATTGCAAAGGTATGTATGATAGGCTTTACCGACTGCTTCGGGGCGGTTTACAAAGAAAACAAATTTTACCGGATTAATGGAAACCTGGACAGCGTACTTAATCTTAAAATGAGTCTTTGGTCCTGAAGGAGGCGGGTTTTTTTCAAGCCAACCAGAAAGAGCCTGGTTAAGTTCTGCTGTTTCAATGCGGCGGCATAGTTGATTGTACATACGAATCGCCGTATCCAAAAGTTCTTCTACCCCTTTCCCGTCCAGGGCAGAGACCGGTACGACGGGGGCAAATTCCATCTGCCCGAAAAAAAAGTAAATCTTGTCCTTGACCGCAGTAAGGGTATTTTTATCCAGGGTATTATTTACCCGGGGCATGGTGTCCCATTTATTTAAAGTCAGGATAACTCCCCGGCCTTTGGCGCAAGCCAGGGCGGCAATTTTTTTGTCCTGTTCTGTTAATCCCTCCTGGGCATCAATAATAAGAAAAACAATGTCCGCTTTATCCAAGGTTTTTATTGCCCTGTTTACTGAATAATATTCAATGTTTTCCTTTACTTTGGATTTACGCCGTATTCCTGCAGTATCAAGCACATGAAAATTTGTGTTTTTGTAATGAAACACCCCCTCCACTACATCCCGGGTAGTACCGGGGACAGAGCTTACAATAGAGGCCGCCGATACGGTAAGTCGGTTTGATAAGGTAGATTTTCCTGTATTTGGTTTTCCCAGCAAAGCCAGGGAAATGAAATTCTTTTCTGGATCACAAGGTTCAAGGGCGGAAAAGTCCAGCCGGGAAACAATAACTGCTTCCAGTTTTTCAATGTTATCCCCGTGTTCTGCGGAAATGAACAGTAGTTTTTCAAAGCCATACTGTAATGCATTCCAGGCTTCGGCTTCCCGGCGGCCTCCTTCGGTTTTATTTACCGCCGCAATCAACTTTGACCACTTGGGCCGCAGAAGAGAAATTATTTCTTCATCCTCTGCGGTAAATTCTCCAGCTTCCAGAAGAAGTACAATAAGGTCTGCGTCTTCGATGATTTCCAGGGTTCGTTCTGTTACCAAATTATCCAGGCCGTGATTTTCCTTTTCAAGTTTAAAGCCGCCTGTATCAATCAGCCGCAATGGTTTTCCCATAAGAAAAGCATCTTCTTCTATGGGGTCCCGGGTTACTCCCGGTGTTGAATCGGTGATGGCCCGGCGCCGGCGAAGCAGCCGGTTAAAAAGTGTGGATTTGCCCGTATTGGGCCTGCCCACAAGGGCAACTATCGGAAGATCACGATACCTTTGCCGGGAATCATAAAGAATTAGCTCATCTTTATTTTTCACAAACTAGAACCCTTTTCTTTTTTTGTTGTATTATTAATACTTGCATGTATAAGCCTTATATTAAACCGGTTTCTGTTGCGTCTCCGGATATTATAGTACCGGAACCGCATATTTCAAAATTGGTTATCCTTCTTAGCAGAATAGTGGGCGGACTTTATCTGTTTTTCGGTTTTGGTATAGCCAGGATAGTTTTACGGAACGGTCACTTTTTATTTAATGCATTTCAGCAGGCCCTGGAGGGAAAAAGCCGCTGTATCCTGGCTTTCCGCCACGCCAGGGGAGAAGAACCTCAATTTCTGATGTGGTTTATCATCTTTAAACTTCGCTCTTTTGCCGGAAAAGCAGGCATAAAATTCTGCCGGAAGCCCCATGCGGTTATTGTTTATGGGTATGAAGTAGCCCGGTGGGGGGGGAAATTTACCCGTTGGGTATTGTCCGGGTTGGGAGCCATGCCGGTACACCATACCAAGCTTGATTCCGCCGGTTTATCCAGAATTATAAATACTGTCAGCGAAGGGCCATATCCACTGGTTATTGCCCCGGAAGGCCAGGTAAGTTATACCACAGAATTCGTTCCCCGGCTTGAACAAGGCACAATTCGTATTGGCTTTCAGGCAATAGAAAGGCTGGAAAAGCAAGACCGGGACTGCCCTGTGGAAATCCTTCCGATTTCTATCCATTACCGGTATGGAAGCATGGGCCGCCGTTCCCTTAATAAACTCATCCGGAAAATCGAAAAATATACCGGTTTTAAGGATCTAAACGCGGGGTTTACCGCCCGGCTTGAACGGGCCAGAAACTTTATTCTGGAACAAAATGAAAAGCGGTACGGTATTACACCAAACAACAATCAAGATTTTTCCGGGCGGGTAGATACGATTATGAATGCTGCCTTGACCAGAGCAGAAACGATTTTGGGGATACAGGCAAGAGACAGTGAGCCGATAGTGCGGCTATATCGTATAAGGCAAATTTGCTGGGACAGGATAGTAATCCCCGGTATTTATAAACTGGATAATGTAACTTTGATAGAAAGAGCCCTATTGGATCTTGGCGCCGGTGAAGCCTGGCATGCCAGCCGTCACATGGAACTGGTAGATTTTGTGTGGTACTTCCGGGTTCCCATTCCCGCTGAAGATGCACCTCTCCATATAAAAATCGAATATGCACAAAACCTCTGGGATTTTGCCAATCGTACCATGGGCGGGGCATTCTCAAACCGGGTTTTTAATGTTCACCCCAAACGATTGTTGATTCAGGTTGCATCTCCCATAAATTTAAATGAACGGTATAATGAATACAAGAAAAATAAAAAATCGGCTGTTGCCGGAGCCGCAAAGGATTTGGAAAACGCCTACATTGACTGTATAAATGAAGCTGCAAAATTTATTTAAAGGAATGCCGTGCCCGCAATACAGGAGCTATTATCCAAAGGATCGCGCCTTTTGGGTTCAAAAAAAATTGCGTCTCCCGGTCTGGATGCAG
>JAIRRF010000012.1 GCA_031256115.1 Treponema sp. | reverse complement strand
AGTCTTAAAAGTTTTTCTTCATCCCGGATCTTGTAACTTCCGTCAGCCGACGCGTGACGCAGAACATGGAGAATCTCCCTGGCATGATCCGAGTGTGAAGAAGTCCCGGCGGCGATTGTCCGTAAATAGTTCCTGCCCGCAATGGCATGGGCATCGGCGCCGCATATGCCGCGGTTTGCCTTGGGAGTGATACGGCAGGGTCCCATGGAACAGTTTCTGCAACAAATGCCGGTTTCGCCGAATTTACAATGGGAACCTTGGCTTTTAACCCGGTCTTCCCAAGTCAGCGAAGCTGACGTATCGGCCCCGGCTGCCGCCGCGGCATTTTCCCTTAATTTGGCTGTATCCGCCTCCATCTGTTCTATGGTAGTTATATTTTCATAGGGTTTCAAAATATTCCTTCCTCAGCATACAATAAAAAGGTTTTTATTATTTTTCCTTGATTTTTATGCTCGAAAACAGGATTTTTTTTCAAAATATACAAGCAAAACCGCGGCTTTGCGCCTTATATAGGGCAAGGAGGCAGGAGTCGAGGAGCTTGGCATTGCTCATTATGTGATAACTTGCAGACGCCGTTGTTTTTGGCTATAGTAATCATGGATGAAAATTTACTTTGGGAACGATTGGACAAGATTATTACTCTTTTGGAAATCGCCAATAAACAGCCATCTTTGTCCCTAAGAGTGCTTAACGGAATAGCAACAGGCGCGGGGATTCTGGGTATACTTTCGGCTGTTGACATTATTAAGACCTGGTTAGGAGGCTAAAATATGGCATGGCAGATTATTTTGACTTTGGCATTGCTTATTATTAGTGCGGCTCTTTTTTATATAACTCATAAACTTAAGAATCGTTAGGTTAGAGTGTTGTGCCCTTATTCTAAAAGGCTTCGCTCCCTTGACAAAATAATATGAGGGAATTTACCATGAAATAAGGTGTAAAATCATGATTATCATTGGTGAAAAAATTAACGGATCCATCCCCAAGACGGGAGCGGCCATTGCGGAAAAGAACGAGGACTTTATTAGAAATCTTGCAAAAAAACAGTCCCAGGCAAAGGCCGATTATCTGGATATCTGTGCCTCGGTTTCACCGGAAAAGGAACTGGAAACCCTAAGATGGCTGATTGATATAGTTCAGGCGGAAACTGATCTGCCTGTTTGCCTGGACAGTCCAAATGCAGGCATTTTTAAGGATGCAATCAAATTCTGTAAAAAGCCGGGGATCATCAACTCCGTCTCTATGGAGGGAGACAAAATAGAACAGGTTTTTCCTGTTATTGCGGATACCGAATGGAAAGTTGTTGCTTTGCTCTGCGACAGTTCCGGAATTCCCGACTCCGCCGAAAAACGAATCAATGTCTTCAGGGATATCCTGAAAAAAACCGGGAACTACAAAATCGATCCTTCCCGGATCTTTGTTGATCCTGTGGTGGAAATGCTTTGCTCCAGCGAAGACGGTATTAACAAAGTTACCGAAACTATCAGGACCGTAAAGGAAATCTGCCCCGACGTTCATATTACCAGCGGCGCCAGCAATATTTCCTTTAACCTGCCGCTAAGGAAATATATAAACCGGGGCTTTATTATCCTCTGTATGGGTGCAGGCATGGACAGCGCCATTGTGGATCCCACCAACGAGGACATGCTGGGTCTTATTTATGCCACCGAAGCCCTCCTGGGCCGGGACGAAATGTGCATGGAATACATAAGCGCATTCAGGGAGGGCCTTTTCGGCAAGCCTGCTTAAAAGAATGTTCCTTTAGACATTTTCCTTCGAAAACGCATCGGCTTTTTCCGAATATTTTCGGATAAGCCTATAGGCAGTTTCTTCATCCAGTAAGCCGTTCATGCTGGGTGTTTCAAAAAAACGTTTGGGCAGTTTGATTTTATTTAACTGGAATCCCAGTTTGTCCTTGATTTGCAGTTTTGTTTGGTAGATCCGTTTGCCTATTCTGGTAAGGTCTTCATCTGAGAGGGACCAGCCGATGGAATTAAGAGCGTCCAGGATCATCTGCCGATCATATATCTTTCGGGCAAAAAGGCACATCACAAGAGAATTGGTCATACAGCGCTCATATTCCTCGGTGAATAGTTTTTCTATAAAAATGTCTTCGTCAAATTCTTTTGAGCCCAGATCTATGCTGTAACCGCCGTTGCAGAGATGGGAATGCCTGGCGCCGACCGCAGCTCCGATAAGGGAGCCGTAACCCGTATGGTAACCGGCCATTTCATTGTCCGCAATCTGCATGGCAAAATCTTCGCCGCCATACTTTTGCGAAGCATACCGGCTCCCTCTGCCCAGGGCCCGGTAGAACTCGTTTACTCTGGTTGAAAGGTATCCTATGGCCTCGATATAACCAGCGGCATCACCAAACTTTAGATTTACCAGTGTTTCCTGTTCTGAAATATGGCCATTCTCCAATGCTTCTGTTGCCCAGCCAAGACATACACCGGTACTCATGGCATCTAATCCGGTTTCTTCAACTATATCAATTATGGCTATTATTTCGTCTGTGCTTTTTATTCCGAGGAATGTTCCCAGGGCATAAATAAGCTCGTAATCATAGGAGACGCTTATTGCTTCGTATTCGTGCCCCTTGTCGAATTCACGGCGGTACATTCCTATGTGAATACAGCCCACCGGACAGCCCGTACAGGCCATTTTACGAACCAGGTTTTTCTGGGCAAATGCTTCGCCGCTGATATCATCCGCGTGTTCAAATGCCGCTGCACGCAAATTAAATGACGGCAGTCCGCCTGCTTTACTCAACGGAAGTATATTTATGGGCGTGCCCGTATCATGGTACTTTGCCATATTGTCGGTGGTTGTACATTTTTTATAGATATCCTGATAAACTTTGAAGTATTCTTTTTGATTTTTAATTGGAATTGAACGGTTGCCGTAAATGGAAATG
>JAIRRF010000267.1 GCA_031256115.1 Treponema sp. | reverse complement strand
CTTTTCCTATGGTTTGATTTTGATGTGAGGCAATGCGGCCCCTTGCCAAGACTTTTCTTTTTTGGTATATTTTAACCAGGTGTCGTATTGACATTCTTATCATAATGCAGGGGGTAGTCCATGGACGACGATGGCGGTAGTAGTAGAGAATCTATTGACCAGCGTAGCAACGCGGGAACTGGACTATCTGCTAAATAATCTCCTAAAAGTCTGATAGTCTGGTACTCTTGTAGCTGGCAGCGCCATTCAGGACAGCTTAACATGGCCAGAAAGAATACAGCGGTAAAAAATAATACTCCTTCACCCAGGGCGGAACGAGCCCGGAGACGGCTCCAGAGATCGATGGTCAGGGACCGGGATACCCTGCTTATTCAATATGACAACAGCGCCGCAGGCTACGACGAAGACGATGTTGAAGAACAGAGGGAAGAATACGGCGTAAATGTGATTACCAGGCATAACGAAGAGTCACTTATCAGCCGCTTTTCCGGAGCTTTTATTAATCCTTTTACGATCGTTTTGATTATATTGGCGGTTGTTTCGTTCTTTACCGATATTTTTTGGGCAGAACCGGGAAAAGCCGATCCCACAGCGGTCACCATCATTATAACCATGGTGGTGGTTTCCGGTTTGCTGCGTTTTGTTCAGGAATGGCGGAGCGGCAGCGCTGCCAAACATTTGTCAGAGATGGTGGAAACCACGGCCAGTGTGGCCCGCAAATTTAAAGACTATGAAAGCGGTGAAACCCATTCGGAAAAACTGGAAATCCCCATGGATGAAGTTGTAGTGGGAGATGTGGTGTATCTGGCAGCGGGAGACATGGTTCCGGCGGATGTTCGGATTATCCAGGCAAAGGATCTGTTTGTAAGCCAGTCGGCCCTGACAGGCGAAAGCGAGGCGGTTGAAAAAATCGCAGTCCCCCTGGCTGAACCCAAAGGCAATCCCCTGGAATCCAATAATCTGGCTTTTATGGGGACCAATGTAATATCCGGTTCCGCCACGGCATTGGTTGTTACCGTCGGGGATGATACCATCCTGGGTTCAATTGCCGCACAATTACAGGCAAAACCTGCCCCCACAAGTTTCGAAAAGGGAATAACCTCGGTTTCCTGGATCTTGATCCGTTTTATGCTGATCATGGTGCCGGTGGTATTATTGATAAACGGTTTTACCAAGGGAAATTGGTTTGAAGCTTTTCTCTTTGCCCTGTCGGTGGCAGTAGGGCTGACCCCGGAGATGCTTCCCATGATCGTTTCCGCCAACCTGGCCAAAGGGGCGGTTTCCATGTCGAAGAAACGGGTTATTGTCAAAAAGCTTAATTCGATCCAGAACTTCGGCGCCATGGATGTACTCTGTACCGACAAAACCGGAACCATTACTCAGGACAAGGTTATTCTGGAATACCACTTGGACATTCACGGTATGGAAAGTATTGACGTACTCCGCCAGGCTTTTCTTAACAGTTATTATCAAACGGGATTAAAAAACCTTATGGATATTTCGATCATCGAATACTCGCAGAAGGCGGAACTGACCAGCCTCTGGGAAGATCATAAAAAAGTCGATGAGATACCGTTTGATTTTAACCGCCGCCGCATGAGTGTTGTGGTTGAGGACAAGTCCGGCAGGGTAGAGCTTATTACCAAGGGTGCAATTGAAGAAATGCTGGCAATTTCTTCCCGGGCAGGTTACGAAGATTCCATTGAGCCCATGACGGAAGAATTGCAAAAAAAGATCCTTGCTTCATGCCGCAACCTTAACAACAAGGGAATGAGGGTGCTGGGTTTGGCAAAAAAAGCGGTTCAGGAGTTGCCTGAGGAAATCCTGCCGGACGGAACTTTTCCCGCCGGAACCCTTTCGCCCTCCGATGAGTGCGATATGATCTTTGTGGGTTGCCTTGCCTTCCTTGATCCGCCCAAAGAAAGCGCAGCTATGGCAATTAAAGCTCTGGGAGAATACGGCGTAAATGTAAAAGTTCTTACCGGTGATAACGATGCCGTTACCCGGACTGTTTGTAACGCGGTAGAAATAGATGCAGTGCGGATTCTGCTTGGTTCGGAACTTGAAGATATGGACGATGAAACTTTGGCAAAAGCGGCGGCAGAAGTTGATGTTTTTGCAAAACTTTCTCCAAGCCAGAAGGCCCGCATTGTGGCTGTCCTACGGAATTCAGGTAATACTGTAGGCTTTTTGGGGGACGGCATTAATGATGCGGCAGCCATGAGGGCGGCGGATGTAGGGATCTCGGTGGATACAGCAGTGGATATTGCCAAGGAGTCGGCCAACATCATCCTTTTGGAAAAGGATCTAATGGTACTGGAAGGAGGGGTAATTGAAGGCAGAAAAATTTACGCCAATATAATCAAGTATATTAAAATGACTGCCAGTTCCAACTTCGGCAATATGTTTTCCGTTCTGGCGGCTTCGGCCTTTTTGCCCTTTATTCCCATGCTGCCCATCCAAATATTGGTGCTTAACCTGATTTATGATATTTCCTGCATTGCAATTCCCTGGGATAATGTGGACCTGGACTTTCTGCGGAAACCCAGGAAATGGGATGCTTCGTCTATCAGCCGTTTTATGTTTTGGATAGGTCCTACAAGTTCAGTCTTTGACATAAGCACCTACATTCTGATGTTTTTCTATATTTGCCCTCTCTTTGCGGGAGGCACCTATTCAAGTCTGGATCCGCAGGGGCAAATATATTTCATTATACTTTTCCATACGGGTTGGTTTGTGGAATCCCTCTGGTCCCAGACTCTGGTTATTCACATGATCCGCACGCCGAAGCTCCCCTTTATCCGGAGCCGGGCTTCGTTACAGCTTTCATTTTTTACCACCCTGGGAATTACCGCGGGAACCGTTATTCCCTATACATGGCTTGGACAACGTATAGGGATGACCCCTCTGCCATTTCTTTTCTTTCCCTATCTGGTTGGTACAATTCTTGCCTACATGGCTCTGGTTACGGTAATGAAAAAGATCTTTGTAATGAAGCATAAGGAACTTCTTTAATCCTGCGAAACCTTTCTTCAACATTGGTCTCATTAATCTCTCTGGTCATATTCACTTCATGACCGTTCCGTAAATAAAAAAGCCGACATTCCACGGGCTTACCGAAGATGTCTTCTACGGCCTGTTTGTATATTGCCAGTTGTCCGGTATAGCGGGCACTGTCCTCTTCCCTGTCGGTTTTGAAGTCTACGATATATATAACATCGCCGTCATTAAAAAGCAGGTCTATTTGACCGGAAACGATGAACCGGCCCTGCTTGTCTTCCAGGGTTGTGATTACGGGATATTCGGTTTTTATAAATGATGAGGAAATTGCTTTTTGGCCCAGAGTTGAATTCATAAAACCATCCGCCATGGTTTGGGCTGCCCGGACAAGGGAAGATAGTTTTTCATCATTTACAGC
>JAIRRF010000020.1 GCA_031256115.1 Treponema sp. | reverse complement strand
CTTCGGATCTGGCCAATGAAAAGCGTCTACTTCCGCAACATCCTCAGTTTCGGCAAATACCCCGTCTTCACTTAGGGACGTTCGTTTTTTCCCGTCAAGAACATCAAACATGGGAATATCTGTTCTGGTCCAAACATTATATTTTTCCGGCATTACCCACCGGCAATGGGAACCTAGTTTAAGCCCCAGTTCAAAATCATCTTTCACATTGAAATATGTATGTAGTCTTTCAATGCTGGAAGAATTTGGATCACCGTGCCAAAAACCGCAATGATCCGAATTCTTTTTTGTAATTGCTTGGAACAGTTCTTTCCCTGTCATAATAATCCTTTCTTTTATTCTTTCCATTCAATTTCAAAAGTTAAGATTTTATTGGAAGGGCAGGAAACACTAAATCCATGCGGTTCTTGCAAGGCAACTGGTTTATCACGTTTTTCGTTAAGGTTTGTTTTCCACACAGCTTTAATGGGGAAAACAAAGTTGATTTTCCCATGTTTTTCTTCGTGTGTTGGATTGTATACCCGCAGAAGAAGTGCGGACCTGTCTTCCGCCATCTTCAGACAGGAAACAACCAGTGCCGGTTCTGAGATATTGCAGAAACTAATCTCTGTTGGCAGCACACCAGCTACAGCTCCTCCCATTGTTTGGTAGACTAGCAAGGGTTGGGCATAATGACGGGATTCGGGGCAAACGCCGTTATTCCAGTCACCAGTATGGGGATAAAGACTGTAATTAAAGCTCATTGTTCTTTGAAGCTGGCTTCCCTTTTGTTTTGGGAAACGCCCCACACATTCCCATCCTGTAACAATCATATTGCCCATGGCCCTGAATAGGGTCAGATACAGGGTATGTAGAGGATCATTTCGAAGTTCAAACTCGGTAATACTATTTGAGATTAAAGCCAGCCCATTTTTCCCATCGCTGATATCGACAAAACGGCTCATGGGCAGGGTTTGCATTTCGTTAAAGTAATGGCCTTCTTTGTCCTTGGTTGAAACCGATGGCCGTTTATCAACCGTAAAATGCCCACCCGCATGGGAAAAATCAGTGGCAATTCCAGTAGGGACCGCTATGCGGAGTCTGTGATTTTCAACGGTATTGTCCACTGTGGTTTCAATATCAAGGCGGTGTACGTTTTTGCGTAGTGTCAACTTGCTGAGTATTCTGATTGCTTTAATTGCGTCACTTCTGCGGCTTTCACCCTGTGTGCCAAAGAAAGGTTCATCGCCACCCTGGGGTAGTCCAAAGCAATGCTCCACAGCAATTGTTGCCGACAAGGGACCGTTTTCAGCCGTCCAAATCCTTGGGGCCGAACTAAGGGTAGTGTGAGTTTGGTTATCATAAGGCGGATAGTAGGCCCAATAATTGCCTACATCGCCTGTATCCTCAAAGTAATGCAAGCCGGTAAACTGTCGTTTTTCTTTTTTGTCGAATAAATCAAAAGTTCCATTGGGGTTCACGGTAACTTTTAAGTATTCGTTTTCCAAAAGGTTATCCCCTGCGCCAATTTCATCACCTGTGATTTTACGCATTGGAAGCCAGTAATGATGATTTCGTGGAAAGGTTGATTTGGGCCGTACACTATAGGTCTTATAACCCAGGGCTGGAATATTATCGGCCTGGATTAGACAGATGTGCCGGGTGGCATAAGCTGGCCATGGTCTACCTTGCATATCATGGACAGGAAAATTCATTTCCTTACGCGAAAGGTGTTGGATAGGGACAGGTTCACCCTTACTATTGATAACTTCAATATCCCATGCGGACCATTCAATCGGGGTATCAATACATAGTTCCATGATTTCGTTTTTATCCTGATATTCAGGATTAAAGACTATAAGCTGGATTCCATCTTTTGGGTATTTTGAAAAGTCAATGCGTTTAATAATTTCAGCAGCCGCCTTGTCGTAGATTACCTGTCCCAATTCAAGGGCCTGTTGCAAACGATTTTCCACATCGTCCGCAGTTTTATCCTGGGTCACTCCGTTGATTGAATCATGGGGATGGGATTGCAGTAAGTGTTTCCATGCCAATGTCAGGAACCCTTTTGGATATTCAGCGCCGTAATTAGCTGCCATCAACGCCAGGGTTTCAGAGCGCAGAAGCAGGTTTTCAGCTTCCCTGTTTAGCTGTTTCAGATAAATTCTGGAAGCTAAAGCGTTACCCGAACATTCCGATGAAGGGCCGTCACGAAGTTCTCCCTTTACGACTTCAAGCTTTTCCTGATCAAGTTTAGCCAGAAGTTCATCCCTGTATTGATCCAATGGGGCGTTGATAAATTGTCTGTCAGGAAAAAGTTCATTTGCCCTTTCAATTAGTTCTGTAAGATCCGGCTGAGGGGTTGAAAAATCGCAGCCATTAAGAAAAAGCCTTGTTTCGCTAAGAGTTGTATCATCAGTAGCCTTCCAAGCCCGCTCAATGCCTTCTTTCAGGAGATCCCAATCATGGCCCTGTTTTGATCGGAGCATAAAATAATCTTCATCCATTCCTTCAATATCAGAACGATGGATTGCAATTCCGGCTTTATCAGGGGTATAGCGAAATTCATCGCTTAAAAAACGAAGGCCAAAACGGGTATCAATGTATGCATTAAAGAAAAAATTTGCCCTGGCAAATTCTCCCAAGCGACTGGTAAGAATCCGGCTACCGTCAGGGGCTTCCCAAATAAATTCTGCCTGTGGAGCCCGTTCCTCAGAAACCTTTTTTGCACAGATTACAAAATCAAATCCAAAGCTTTTGTATATTTGGGGGAATTGGGCGGTTTGCCCCCATCCAAAAGAATTATACCCAACCTTAAGGCAGGCTCCGTATGATTCACTCAGACGGATACCCCACAACAAATTTCGTATTAGGGATTCTCCGTTCAGAGGATATAGATCAGGTAGTGTATACCATGGCCCTACGGAAATACGGCCTTCACGAATAAAGCCAAGAAGCCGATCCTTATCTTGCGGTTTTACTTCAAGATAATCTTCTATGGGCGCCACTTGCCCATCCAATAAAAAGCACCGGTATTTTGAATCCTCATCCAGAATCGATAAAAGTTCTTCAATGAATTCTATCAAAAGGATGCGATTCTTCCAGATGGGGTAGCGCCATTCCCGATCCCAATGTGTGTGGGGGATTATATACCCCTTGTCTTTTTTTGCTTCCACATTATTCTCCCTATTCACCGTCAATGAGGGATAAGATTTCATTAAAATCCCGGCAATATTTATGACACATACCCAGAGTTCCGCTTTCCAAAATATTTCCGCCGTCGATTCCTACTGTGTAATAACCTGCAAGCCGTACCGCACATACTCCTGCGCCTGAATCTTCAATTCCAATTACTCGATCTTTTTCAGATATATCTAAACCTACCCGGCATGATTCGGCATAGAGCCATGGATGAGGTTTTGCCTCAAGTTCCCCCAGGGTTCCGGCTTTACCATTCCCCGGAGTTTCTCCGGCAGTGATAAACGTATCATAAAAATCAAGCGGGTTTCCCATGTTCAGGGTTTGAAATGCTGAAAGAATTTCAGGGTATGCCTTGCGATATAAACCTGATGTTACAAGAGCAATTTTTATCTTTCGTTTTTTGAGGGCCAAAAGGAATTCACTAATTCCCGGAGCTGGGGTAAAGGCTTCTGTGCGGCCTTTACCTTCCATAATTTTTGTCATTTCAATTTCAGTGTGTTCTTTATAAAAAGTCCTGGCTTCCGTTAGCGGAACATCAGGCGCGTACTTGCGCAGACAATACTGAAGATGCTCGGAAA
>JAIRRF010000167.1 GCA_031256115.1 Treponema sp. | reverse complement strand
GCTTTCTGTGGAAAGCCGCTTTCTGTGGAAAGCTTGGGCTAT
The DNA here is from genome assembly GCA_031256115.1 of Treponema sp. Classification (GTDB taxonomy): domain Bacteria; phylum Spirochaetota; class Spirochaetia; order Treponematales; family Breznakiellaceae; genus WRIV01. Next base: position 3,823 of record JAIRRF010000167.1, on the reverse strand, counting down.
TTTATTTATACTTAAAAGATTATGATTGATTCTGCAGTCAAACCGCTTATTGTACAAAGTGACAGAACTCTTTTGCTTGATGTTCACGCTTCGGGAGCAGAAGAAGCCCGGGCAGCCATCTTACCCTTTGCGGAGCTGGAAAAATCCCCGGAACACATCCATACCTACCGTATTACACCCCTTTCGCTGTGGAACGCCGCCAGCGCTGGTTTTGCCCCCAATGATGTAACTTCTGTCCTGCACACATACAGCCGTTACGAAGTACCATCCGGTATTACCGGCAGTTTTGCCGATACCATGGCGCGGTACGGAAAGATAAAACTCCATTCAATGGACACAGATAAGCCGCAGAGTAACGGCGTTGCAGAAGAATTGCTCCTTATGGCGGAAGATGAAAAGGTAATAAAAGAAATAGCCGCCGCAAGAACTCTTGCGGATTATTTGGTCAAGGCGGAAAAAGGGTTTAAAATTAAGCTGGTCGACAGGGGTACGGTAAAACAGGAACTTATAAAACTTGGCTGGCCTGTGCAGGATGAGGCCATCCTCAGAAAAGGGGAATCCCTGGAATTGGCCCTAAAGGAAAACAGCACCCGGACTTTTATCCTGCGGGATTATCAGGAAGAAGCGGCAAGGGCTGTGTTGGGCAAGGGAGGGCCGGGGACCGGTTTTGGGGTAGTGGTTTTACCCTGCGGGGCGGGTAAGACTATTGTGGGTATGGCAGTAATGGCTCTTCTTAAAACCAACACTCTAATCCTTTCCGCTAATGTTGCGGCGGTTCATCAGTGGATCGACGAATTACTGGACAAAACCACTTTAAACCGGGAACAGATTGCCGAATATTCCGGTGATTCTAAAATGGTGGCGCCGGTAACCATCGCAACTTACCAGATCCTTACCTGGAGGCCCAACAAAGACGGTGATTTTCCCCATTTTTCCCTTTTTCGCCGCTATCCCTGGGGTCTAATCATATATGACGAAGTGCATCTCCTTCCGGCGCCGGTTTTTCGGGTTACTGCGGAACTTCAGGCAGTCCGACGGCTCGGCCTTACTGCTACTCTAATCCGGGAAGATGGGGCGGAAGATGCGGTGTTTAGTCTGGTGGGGCCCAAACGCTACGATGTACCCTGGAAGGATCTGGAACGTCAGGGCTGGATTGCCGAGGCGCTATGCATCGAGGTAAGGCTCGATCTGCCGGAGGATCTTAAAGTTCCCTATGCGGTGGCGGGAAAACGGGAAAAATACCGTATTGCCGCGGAAAATTCCCTTAAAGAAGAAGCGGCATTGGAGCTTATCGCCAACCACCCGGAAGATCAGGTTCTTGTTATCGGTCAGTATATTTCCCAGCTGCAAAGCATTGCCGGACGTTTGGCAGTGCCCCTGGTAACAGGAAAAACTCCCAATGCCGAACGTGAGCGCATATATTCGTCTTTTAAAAAAGGCCAGGTACCGGTCATAGTTGTATCCAAAGTTGCAAATTTTGCCCTGGATCTTCCCGATGCATCCATGGCAATACAAATTTCCGGTTCTTTCGGTTCCCGCCAGGAAGAAGCCCAGCGGCTTGGCCGTATTATTCGTCCAAAGAAAAACAAAAATTCTTATTTTTATACTATCGTTACCCGCTCTACCATAGAAGAAGATTTTGCGGCCAACAGACAAAAATTTCTTGCCGAACAGGGTTACCGCTACTCAATTCAACACTGGCAATCAATAAACCAACAGGTGAGCGGGTGATGTCTCTGTTCCGCTCTGTTTCTTTTTGGCAATCCGCATTGATGATTCTTCCGGATGATGCATTTTTTGTTCTTTTGCAGAGTATTCTGGGAACCGTTAAAACCCCCTATAATAAACAGACGCTGGTTGAAGAACTTTCCCGGTTTATTGCCCGTCCGGAAATCAATGAAACCATTGCCGCCTATATCGACGGCAATGATCGAAGGATTATTGCCGCCATTGCCCTTTTGGATGAACCTGTACACGGAGAACTTGAAAGTTTTTTTACCGGTGAATATTCTTATGCGGAACTTCAGGGTATGCTTCTTAACCTGGAGGAACGGCTTATCATATACCGTTTCCGGGATAATGGAATTCTCCGGATTGCCCTGAATCCGCGCCTGGAAAATATTCTTGCCCCATATACGGTAAATACGGGAATACTGTTTCCCACAGTAGAATTCTCATCAATTGCCGGGAAAGAGATTGAAAACGGCTCTGCTGTTGGTGCATTAAGCGGCAGAACTTTAGCAGCGCTTTTTGCTTTTTTGCTTGGCAATGATGTACAAGTAAAGGACGATGGAGAAGAAAAAAACGCAGCAATTGTATTTCGAAAAAAAACAGCAGAACAAGGTAAAGAGCTTTTTCCCGGCCTGGATATTAACTCGGTTGCCGGAGGGCTTTTTGGCCTTGGCCTTTTGGTTCATAAAAGAGAAGGCCCTTTATCGGCGTCTATTGTTCCGGACGAAAAAAGAATAAAAGCTTTTAAAAAACTGTCTGACAGGGATCGCTTTGAATATCTTGCCGGAAGCATCGCCCTCTTTCTTCATGTACACGCCGCGTCCAGCGGCGAACGTAAAATACCTTCATTTCAAAGCCGGGGATTGTTGAAAAATATCGTCCGGCTGATCCACTCTCTTTGCAATGCGGCAAATGACGGCAGACTTCTTCCTGAAGCAACAATTATTAAACTGGCGGAATTGTTCCGGCGGCAGGAAGAAGCAGGCTGGGGTTTTATGGGAGAACTGCCCTCTGCACCAATTCTGCTCCGCTCTCTTGTCATTTCCGGTCTTTTTACGGTTACAGCAATAAACGGAACAAATTGTTACTGTCTTAACAACACAAATGAAAGCCGGGAAAAACCGAACCATCCCCTTATTGCCATGGACTCCGGCTTTTCCTGTATTCTTTATCCGGGGACTAGTTTTGCCGATGCCATGGATTTGGCGGTTTTTTCTGCATTGGAAGAAACAGGCACAACGATTCGCTTTAATCTTTCCCGTGATTCTGTGATTCGGGGTTTTGACAGGGGTTATGGTGCAGAATTTATTTGTCAGTTGCTGGAACGTCTTTCAGGAACCGGAATTCCGGATACCCTTAAATGGAACCTGAGTGATTGGGAAAAACGATGGCAGGAGATTTCCCTGAACCATGGTGTAGTGTTAACCCTTGGGGAAGATCGAAAATACCTTGCCCAAACTGAACCTCTGGCTTCAATGATCTGTAGATCCCCGGCTCCGGGAGTTTATCTTCTTTCGGCAAATTTGGAAGAAGCCGCTGCAGCTCTCCACGATGCCGGGGTCGATATTATTGCCCGGCCCAATCAACCGGAAAAAAATGATTCTCCTTCGTTGTTCTTTATTCCCCTGGAAGAACTTCCGCAGGAAAAATTTCCACCGCAGGAAGAAACTTTGGGCAAAACTTTTATTAATGATTCAGAAAAAACCATGGAAGAGGCCTGGGCCGGAGAAAAGACTGAACAAATTAAACAAAGATTCCGCCAGGCCCTGAATAACATGAATTTAAGTAAACAGGAAAAGGAAGAATTGGAATCCAGGATAGAACGGCGTATGATTGTAAGTGAAACCCAGTTGAAGGATTCGTCCCTGCGTTATGAAAAACTGGAAGCCCGATCCCTTGATTATGCAGGAAAAACCAGCATTGTCAGACAGGCTATCCTGTCAGCTTCGCTTTTGGAGCTAAGCTGCCTTAACGGGGAAAAAATATTGGGTGTACCGGAAAGCCTGGACAAAAAGGGAAACGAAACTATCATTGTTATTAACCCCAAAGAAGGGGGCGAACCGGTTAAGCTAACGCTGGGAAAAATCAGCCT
>JAIRRF010000015.1 GCA_031256115.1 Treponema sp. | reverse complement strand
GAGTCCCGTCTTCGTTGTGGAAGACTACCGGAAGATCGCTTATTTGGGTTGCGGGGGTAAATTTTCTGCTGTCTATGGCTGCCGAGTAGTATAGGGGCTTAAAGGCGCTCCCCGGCTGGAGATTCCCCTGGGACGCCCGGATGAGCTGGTTGGACTCATCGAATTTCGAGCCCCCAACAATTGCCGTGATATAACCCGTGTCAATTTCCACGGTAACCAGCGCCCCTTCCACAACATTCTGCTCTGTGGAAGTCTTCAGATTCGCGAAACCCTGGCCTGTAAGAGGCTTAAGGTCCTGAATCCCGAAGGCAAGGGCGGCCATTTCTACCACAGGATTTATTATCCTGGTATAGCGAGAGAGGGCTTTTTGCTCGTTCTGGGCATCGGAAGTGGAATGAATTTGCCCCAGGTCAAAGTAAAGCGAAAGGAGCTCAACTATAGGAATCCAGGTTCTTTCCGCTTCAACAAGACGGCTACTGGAAGATTTGGCGTACTCCAAATTTGCCCGTACAAGCCCTTCTTCCATAAATTTAACAGCCGCTTCCTGATGTTTCATGTTCAATGTGGTGTGGACCGTATACCCGTCGCGGTAATAATCCATAGTGCCGTACATCCTGACATCCAGTTCCCGGCGGACATATTCGCTGAACCAGGGGGCGGAGTCCGTCCGGTTGTAGTACGCGGCGGTGGAAGCCCGGGTATAGTCATAGTTGTCCCAATATTCAATAAAGGAAGCTTCAGTTTCTTCCATGGTGGTATAACCTAAACTGATCATCCGGTCCAGGACAAAACGCTGCCTGTTCATCGCGTCATTCGGATTATTCAACGGATTATAGCGGCTGGGGCTGGAGGGTAGAATTGCCAGGATCGCCGCCTCCGCCAGGCTTGCATCCCTGGAGCTGTGACCGAAGAAGTATTGGCTGGCCGCTTCCACCCCGTAGACCCCGGGACCCATATTTATCTGATTAAGGTAGATCTCAAGAATTTCGTTTTTTGTGTAACGCCTCTCCATCTGGAAGGCCCACCAGAGTTCGCGGATTTTTCGGGAAAAGGTCATTTCCCTCCGGTCCGTGTAAAGCGTTCCCGCTATCTGCTGGGTTATGGTTGAGCCTCCACCCAGGCTTTTCCCGATCACCCTGCCTGCAATCGCCCTGCCAATGCCGCGGACACTAAACCCCTTGTGGTTGTAAAAATCCGGATCTTCCCTGGCGAGTACGGCGTAGATAAGATGCCGGGGCAGTTCGTTAAGGGAAACCAGCGCGCGCTTCTCATCTGCCGAAAACTCGGTGATGATGTTTCCGTTTATATCGAGAATTTTCGTGGGTAAAGCCGGAACAAAATCAAAGAAATTTTCCTGGTTTTTTTGGTTTGCTGTTCCCGCCAGGGACAAGCCAAGGCCTATCCCAATAAAAACCGCCAAAGCTACGGTAAACGCGGCAAGAAGACGTATCATTACCCAGGAAAATATGGACGAAGAGCGGATCCCCATGGCTTTAGCCTATGTAAGCGCCTTGAATTTGTCAAGTACAATTATTATTGCATCAAAAAAGCCTGTTACAAACCGAAGTCTGCAACAGGCCCCGCCCTTGAGGCATATCGGACATATAGTGATTTGGGAGGGGAACTATAAGTCCGACATTTTTAATATCGGAGTTGATGGCGAATTCCTTTACTATTCGTTTTCTGTTATGTTTACGTCTACAGACAGGGCAAGGCGGTAGGTTTTACCCTTTTGGACTGTTATTGACCTTATAACCGTATAGTCGCCAACGTGAAAACGTATTTCATGTTGGCCCGGCGCTACAGGCTGGGGGAGTTTGGGGTTGGGAAGGTAGGTATTATTGAGGAAAATCCTGGCGTTTTCCGGGTATTCAAAGACAAGAAGCGGGGTAGTGTCCATTAATTCTACCATCAAATCAAGAGTTTTTGCCCGTTCTATGATAAAACGCACGTTTTTGTTTCGATAATCTTCAGAAACAATGGCTAGCTGATGTTCGCCCTCTCTAAGAAGCATTTCCCTCCCCGGGTTTTCAACGGGCTCATTGTCCAAAAGAACAGTAAAAGGCCTGTTCAATAGATTAGCAGGATAACGGAAATTGATCTTTAAAGCACCTTCATTGTTCAAAATTGGCTTGACATTCAGGCTAAAAACCATACTTTCCACTTCAGCAGGGACTCCCCGTACAACCGGCATGAGCCGGAAGAGCAACGGAAAGGATAACTGGCTTATTACCCCGGTTAGGACCGTCGCGTAGGGCGTAGTTCTGAAGCCATGTCCGGCAATCAGGGGAATTTGATAGATGGTCTGGATTTTGGCGGGAAGCTGATCAAAAGCCAGGCGGCGGCCTTCCAGCTCCGCCGTACCGGGCCTGGGCACCTGATCCAATTCGCCGTAGAGAGCCACGGCGAAATTCCCCCTATGGCTAAGGAAATTCTGTGGAGCGGTCAGTTCCAGTTCAATTCCCCTGAAAAACCTTGTGTCGCCTTCGAGTTGAATTATGGAAGAACTTGCGGATGAAAGTGAGATCGTGATTCCTTCCGGTTCTGCCAAAGACACCCTGTGAGTCCCGGCAATAAGCGCCCGCACGGATTCCGCCTGAGCCTGAAAGGATAGGAAAAAAAGAAAAAAGAGAATCCCTGCCCCAATCGTCATCGCCCTGAGACCCCCTTGAATATTCCAAGCAGCCTGGCCGGGTCTATGCTTTGGCCGTTCTGTCTGAGCTCAAAATGCAGATGGGGTCCTGTTGATTGGCCGGTTGATCCTACCTTTCCTATCAGACTGCCTGTCCGGATTTCTGTACGCAAAGCTGTTCTGATTTCTGAAAGGTGCCCGTAAAAGCTTACCCACCTATTATCATGGCTGATTATGACATATTTTCCCAGAATTTCATCTTCTCCAAGATCAATCA
>JAIRRF010000123.1 GCA_031256115.1 Treponema sp. | reverse complement strand
ACTTTCTTATCGATTCAGAAACTACACTTTCGTATAACGCTGCCTGTCCCTTTTCCAGAACCGCATATTCATTGGTAACGATTTTATCCGGAAGATCCTTAATAATGGTTTTATCTGTTTTAAGCCGTCTGAGCAGAAACGGAGCAGTGATCTTCCGGAGGTTTTCCGCCTGTCCGCGATCGCGCATAACTTCAATGGGAATACGGTATAGTTTCCTGAACATTTCGGTGTTACCCAAATAGCCGGGCAGAATAAAATCAAAAAGGGATCGAAGGTCTTCAAGACGGTTTTCTACGGGTGTTCCGGAAAGGGCAAGGCGGTATTGGGAACGGAGTTGCTTTACTGCCCTGGAAATATTGGTTTCGGCATTTTTCATCAAATGGGCTTCATCCACAAGCAAAAGGGAAAATGTTTCCTTCATTAACTTTTCCGCATCCCGGGCAGCGGTCTGGTATGTGGTCAGATAAACATCCTGTTTCCGGTCAAGATGGCGGCGGTTTCCGTGATACCGGGAGATGCCGAGGGAAGGGGCAAAACGGCCCAGCTCTTTTTCCCAATTGTTAAGCAGCGATGCCGGAGCAACAACAAGACAGCCGTTGCCCAATAAACCCTCATCCTTAAGCCGCAGGAGCGTTGCAATGGATTGAATAGTTTTTCCCAGCCCCATATCATCCGCCAAAATGCAGCCGAAACCGGAAAACAACAGGGACCATACCCAGTTATAACCACGCTTTTGATAGGGCCGAAGCTGTGCGTTCAGAGCTTTTGGGATGGGGAAGTTTTGTTCTTTAAAAAGATTGTTGATAGTTTCATTGACGTCAAAGGCAAGAATTGTATCACCGGTAAAATGGGCCTTTAAAAAATCATTAAATCCGGGCGCAGCATCTTTTGCCCTTTTTAAAAGACGGGCAAATTCTTCCGGATCCATTTTAACAAAGCCGTCCCTGAAACGGACCAGAGCGTGTTTTTGCTTTAGCAGTTTTTCAAATTCCGCAAGAGTCAATACTTTATCGCCTATGGCTACCTGCCATTTAAACTCCTGCAAAACATCTAAATTCAGATAACTTACCAGCGCCCCGGTGGAACTTCCCTTTATTACAAGCCGTGGTTTTAATTCCTTGTGCAATGCCTTGGGGAGATTAACCGTTATGCCAAGGCGGGTAAGAAGCGAAGAAGCGGAATCAAGAAACGAAACCAGCCGGGCTTCAGATAGCCGCACACTCCTCGCCGTCTTTGATGGCGAGGCAAGTTCCCTAATCTCCGGCAGATAGTTGGACAGGGCTGTGGGCGCCCGGAGCATTTCCAAATCTCTGCATTTTGAAATCGGTATTTTGGAAACTCCTTCTTCGTGTTCTGTCAGCACATCCATGGAAAGTGCAAAATAGAGGCCGCCGGGATCATCCTCCGGTGAAGATTCTTTATTTCGGGACAGGTCTTTCACTGTAATGCTGTAGCGGTATGCGGTAAAATCTATATGCAATACCGAAAGCCAGCGATCTATAGCCGCAGGCAGACTGCGCCAGGCCGGGGCAGAAACATTGATAATCGTTTCATCAAAAAACAAATTCAATAATTCCCGGTATTCGTCCCCTCCGCTTTGTCCTCCAAGACTGCCGCCGATGTTTCCCCGGAAAACGATAAATCTTTGCTTAACCCACTCACCCAAAAACGCGGAGGCAAGCAGATCAACCACGCTTCGGCCGCTTACTGTGGGGCCTATTAATCGCCCCTTTTGCCTGATTCTTTTGAGTGTGTACATTCCGCACTCACGGGATGCAATTGCCTGCAATATTTGCGGAACCGGCGGCAAAGTTTCAAATGGCCGCCAGACAATCCTGAATGTTCCGTCCTCCGTAAAGACATATGGAATAAAAGCACCTGAGGCACAGATCAGGTTAAGAAACTTAAACAGATAAAAGAGGAAACTGTACGATTCTGTTCCGTCTTCAGAGGAAAAATGAACAAAGAGTTCAAAAGCTTTAAACAGGGAAAATAATTTAGTTTTACCGTTGATATCTTCTGCCTGTAGTATGGGTTTAGCGCCTGGCCCGGGATCAGAGCAAATAACCGTCCAGTGTGAACGGGAAAATTTATGCTCTGTTTCGGCAAGAGTCTGTTCATTTATTTCCGCCGATTCCCAGGATTGATGGTAATCCCGGACGCAACGGTGGTAGAATTCCGCCATAACTTGGGTAAAATCTCTGCTGCAAAAAGGCGGAGCCGGAGGAAGCAGTGAACTGATAAGATCCCCGCAATGGGGTATTGCTTCAAGGTGAAGCGGTATTTGACCTGGGGACGCGGCTTCAGGCCCGACCCTTGGTCCGGCCTGAGACACGGCCAGAGCCGAGGCCGCCCGCGAACTGCCAGATGGAGTAAATGTTATGGTAAAGGGCGGTTCAATAATATGGACAACAGCTTCTCCGAAACGGGCTTTAAGATCCATACCCCGCAGCTTAAAAAGCACATGAGGATCCGCGTCAATTTCCCTGGCAATAATGTAATACAGGGCGGCCATGTGTTTGCAGGGATCACCCCAGTCGGGGCAGGTGCAGCTGCGCTTCATATCCCGCCAGCGCCGGGGTATCAGGTTAATACCTTTCTTTTTAAGTTTCTGTAGAAATACTTCCGGCAACTCACCGGCAGCAATGCAGGCCAGGAGGGGCGGATCTTCCTCGATCATCCGGTAGACCTGTTCCGCCTCTTTGAGCGGCGGAAAACTTATCTCCACCCGATAGTAGGGAAGGTAATTACCTTCAACTTTGGCAACTGCCCGCGCCATCACTGACGGCGAACCAGCGACAAATTCCAGGGAAAGCACTCTGCCGGCATTGGCATACCTTCTGCCCCGGTTTAGCCTCTCCCCCATTTGATAGCTGTCCAGCACATCAATAAACCAGGAACCCCAGGGGGTAATGCCGTAACGGTTTTTCATGGGTCAAGGGTGTTTATTTTACGGGCTTGGATCCAATCAGGGTAAAATTCATACTGCATTGGTAGCGCTCAGCGCTTGCAGGGTTGGTTGCCTTGTCGGAAGCATAGTACCCGACAGAACCGGTAGAAAATTCTTTTGCCTGGGCATAAGTAGTGGACCAGGTTCTGCCGTCAGGGTCCTTGATTATGATTTCCAGAAACTTGGGCGCATTGGGATCCCGTTTCGCAGGTTCACTCATGGAAAACTCCTCTTTTAGAGATTTAGTGCATTTTTTAATGTAGCAACATCCACATTTTGGATGAAGGTTTTTATATTGCTGTAGACGCCGCTATGATAACCATACCCGCCGTTTTCCAGTTCGTCAATGGCTTCTTCCTTTGTCCAGTCCTGAAAAACCAGACGGTACAAAGCACAAACTATACCGGTACGATCTGAGCCGTGCCAGCAATGAATTACAATTGGCCCTTTCCGGTTTTTGATAATCCTGAGCGCTTTCACAAGCTCTTCCCATTTAGAATTACCGGCATGCATCTTTACCTGATGAAGTATAAGGCTTGAATTTCTGGCAGGATTCCTGTCACTAAAATAATATCGAAGATTAAGTATTTCCGAAATACCCATTTTTTCCAATTCGGCAAAGGCTTTGGTATTAGGCTGGGCAGAGCGGTACACTCCTTCATCAATTTTATAAAAATTTTTAACATGGCTGGATTCAACAGGGCTGGCCCATTGAATGTTTCGCTGGGCATAAAGACTAAATACAAATAATACTGCTATAAAAAATGGAGTTAATTTCTTCATAACTTCAGCCGATGACCTGTAAACGATGACCTGTCAATGATGACATGGGCAATTTTTCCTTAAAATATTCCTGCCAAACTCGTTCTATTCCGGCAAGGCTTGTTTCCCGGCTAATATTATTCCGTAAATACTCAGCCCAGATGACATTATCACAATAGTAGCGGAAGAAATGACGGGCCCGGCTAAGATGGAATTCCGGAGGCTGGTACTGTGCAAGAAGTTTCAGGAAGTGCAGGCCGGTTTCTTCCCGGTTAACTATTAATGTGCCGGTTTTTGCAACGGCTGCAAAGGCCCAGGGTTCCCGGACCAGCAGCCGTCCGGCCATTACCGGCCCGGCAACAGCCTTACATGCCAGTTCTTCGACACTGTCAATGTCTCCATTTCCTGCAACCGGTATACTTAGTTCTTTCCGTAAAACTTCCACAGTCACCCAACGGACTTTGCGTTTGAATTTTTCTGCTGCCAATCGCGGGTGAAGGATGATTAAATCAAGCCCGGCGGCTTCAAGACTGCGGCAGAACCGCAGTAAAGGATCGATCCACCATTCCCCGGCCTCTGATTTCCGTTCCTTGTTCCCCCTTATATTGGAGCCCAGCCGGATTTTTACACTGAGTTGTTTCCTGGTAACCCGGCGGATTTGTTCGATAAGCCCGGCAGCCCTGTCAGAATCTTCCATCCAGCGGACACCGGCGCCGGTTCTGGTGATTGCCGGAGCCGAACAACCCATGTTTATGTTAATTCCCAGACATTCCTGTTCGTCCAGCAGGGCCGCTGCTTTTACCAAATGGTCCGTTTCTGCGCCCACAAGTTGATACACCAGCTGCCGGGGACAGGGGCCGTTATCAATGTAATACTTTTCAAAGGGGCCGCCTGCCAGAAGTCCCGGGGCGCTGATCATCTCGGAAAAATAAACCACATTAAGCTGCAATGCCGGTTCCATAAAACTATGGATTAATTCCCTCAATGCCCTATGGCTAATTTCGGCCATGGGGGCAAGCATGTACAAAGAGATCCGGCTAATCCTTTATAACTATCGCATGGAATACCAGGGGGACTGTCCCTGTGTTGGCAATGCTATGGCTTGCTCCGTTTCCGGTAATCATCACATCGCCTTTTACAACAGGTTTTTCTGTACCGTTGTCATCTACCGTGCCGGTCCCGTCCAGGATAATGTAAAATTCCGTTTCATCTATATGGGCATGGGGGCCTACAGAAGCCCCCGGAGGCAAAGTTGTTTCCGCCAGCATCCTGACATTTTTCTGCACAGCGCCGTTTCCTTCCGCCAGGTAAAGGAAAGTAGCTGTACCGTTCCCGTCACGGGCTCTTTCCCGATTTTCGGTTTTTAATTCATTCCGATGATATAGCATGAATCACTCCTCTTTTTTCAAGGTTACTTGTATATTATACTACAACCATGAGGTTTATAAAAGAAGGTTCTTCCCGAAGATCAATTATGGTTTTCAGGATCCTGCTCATTATTGCCGGAATGTTAGTACTGGTAATAATGGCGGGTACAATTTACGGTCTGGCAAAAAGAGGGAAAAGCGCCGTTCCGCCTTTATTTCCGGCGGAAATTTCCGGAGCGGAAAGCATTTTTTCCAATCTTGGCACCATGAGGATCCCCACCGCCGATCCTGATCCGGAAACCCTGGTCATTTCCATTGCTTTTCCCTACAGCAAAAGCGACCGGCCTTTTTCGGAAGAACTGGCTTCCCGAATATCATGGTTCAAGACAGTCACAACCGATTATTTAGGGGCATTCACCGGGGAAGAACTGTCCGCCATGGATGAAAGCACCATTAATAATGAGCTTTTAAGCCGTTTTAATTCGGACCTTCGCCTGGGACAGATTAAAGAGCTATACATACTGGAATTTATGCGGCTGTAATTATTCATTCGGTTGGGTGTATTTTGTGATTTAATATTTTTATTTTTAGGTATTTTTTGTGTATTCTCCCTTAATCAAAATTAAGAAACAAAATGCGGAATTTATCTATGATAAAAGTAATAAAAATCCTGTGTATTATTGCTATAATGCTTGCCTTAATTATGTACGGCGTTGTTTTTTCGGGCATAAGATTGTATACGATGCTGTTTTTTTAGAAGGTATAATATACCGGCGAAGAGACTTGAACTCTTACATCCTTGCGGACAATAGATTTTGAGTCTATCGTGTCTACCGTTCCACCACGCCGGCAGGCGCTATTTTTGGTTATATTTATATTGTTTTTCCAAACATGCTGAACAAATAATATTTTCATATTTTTTCCCAAGTTGTTTTCCGCAGCGGGGGCATTGCTTCTTTTTTTTCCGTTCGTCATACCTGGCTTTCCGTAGTTGGTTGGTACTTTCCGAATTAATTTCATTATAATTCCGGAAAAATGCACGGCACTTTTCACAATAAATATATTTATCAGATTTTTTTCTTTTTACTCCGCATCGTGGGCAACAACCGCGTTCCTTCCTTTCAAGATAAATAATCTTTCTTTTGGATATAATTTTAGGCATATTTTTCCAGAATTTCTTTCTGCATCTCCATTGAATAGTATTTGATAGTATTTATACAAAAAATTTCAAAACCTGTCAAGAGAAATTTTTAGTTGACAAATTAGCCCCATCCGGACCAGGCTAATACTAAGCCGCCAGGAGGTTCATTGAAAAAAACCCCCTTTTATGTAATGATTTGTGTATGCGGGCTTTCAGCCCGCGAGCGTAAGGAATATGATTATACGGAAGCTGCCAGGAGGCGGCTAGTGCATGACCATACAGGAACTTGAGATAACAGCCCAGCTTGCCCGTCTTAATCCTGACCCGAAGCAGCTTGCCGGGATTCTCCCTGAATTTGAACAGATGGTAGGTCTTTTAAATACTATGGAGGAAGCTGATAAAGACGATGACTTTGCGGTAAAAATGCAGGATGGCGAAAAGCTCTACCCTGTTGCCGGAACGCTTTTTGCCGGTACGGATCATTTCCGCGGCGATGGCATAGAAAAAGACCCTGATCCCGCCCTTAACGAAAAATTGCCTGAAGCATTGCTTGAAGCTTGCGGGGAACGGGACGGCCGCTTTATCGTCATACCTAATGTGCTGTAAGGGAATTGTGCAGGAAAAAACCTATGTCCAATAAATATTCCGAAGAATTTATTGATTATTGTAAAGAATGGGAAGAAAAGATCGGCGCTTTTACCGAATTGCGCTTTAATAATAAGTCTGACGATACTCCTCCATTATCTATCGCTGAGACGGCAATTCCCGCAGGGGCCAAAAAACTCATTGCCGGTTTTCCCTTTGCGGTAAAGGACAATATTGCTGTTAAGGATTTTTCCCTGACATGTGGATCAAAGTTGCTGGCGGCTTTTCGTTCTCCCTACAGCGCCACGGCGGTATCCAAACTCCAGGCTCTGGGAGCAGAGGTAATAGGTAAAACCAATCTGGATGAATTCGGTATGGGATCTTCCGCGGGAGACAGGGCTGCCGCGGCAGTAGCCGCAGGGATGGTTCCTTTTGCTCTGGGAAGCGATACCGGCGGTTCTGTAAGGCAATCTGCGGCATTTTGCGGAGTTTTGGGACTTAAGCCAAGCTATGGGATAGTTTCCCGTTTCGGTCTTACGGCCTATGCATCCAGCTTGGAAGGGATAGGGATCATGGCGGACAGCGCCGCCAGAGCCAGGGCGATCCTTGCCGCCATTCAGGGAAAAGACCCAAACGATGATACTTCAAGAAATGTACCAAACAATGCCCAGCCATTGTATGGAAAAAAGATGGACAAGGAGCGCTTAAAAAACACAACCATCGGGATCCTTTCTGTTGAACCGGCAGACCTGGAATCGGAACTCTGCCAGGCTGTGGAGCTTGCCGGAAAACAATTTGCCGCACTGGGCTGTAAGCTAGTGAACATCGAAATGCCATACCTGAAATATGCCCTTCCCGCCTACTATACCATTGCTGCCGCGGAAGCCAGTGCGAATCTTGCCCGCTTTGATGGTATCCGCTTTGGCAAAAGACCCGATTTTGCAGAGAATCCTGATGAACTTGTTGACAAAGCCCGGGACGCGGGTTTCGGCGATGAAGTAAAGCTTAGAATCCTTTTGGGTACCTACGTACTTCGTTCAGGCTTACAGGACAGGTACTACCTGCGGGCCCAGCGGATCCGGGCGGGAATCCGCACAGCTCTGGATGAACTGTTAAAAGAACCGGTAGCCGCCATTCTCCTTCCGGTCTATCCGGTAAGAGCTATTAACGCCGGAGCCAACACGCTTTCAGCTTTTGCCCAAAGGACCGCTGACATTTATACCTGCTGTGCCAACCTGGCGGGCCTTCCCGCCCTGTCGTTTCCGGTATCCCCGGAT